>JBAHZU010000119.1:0-19401 GCA_037132875.1 Pontiella sp. | reverse complement strand
GGTTATTCCTACCCAAAAGGGTTTATCGACAAGCAAGACGTCAACTGGCCCGTACACAACTAAAAATCCAACCAGAACCTGGAGCCTATCGTGCCAACGCCCGTTTGAGTCAGCAAAGTTTGTTTGCACTCAGCCTCATCTCAAACGTTGGCGAAAAGGAATATAAATGACTGATAAATTTGAAAAGGAGTCAGTCCCGTAATCTAGTAATTTCTCTCAATCGTTCGCGCTTTTCCACCAACAACGTGTCACTGGTTTCATCAATCCTTTTCGGGTAGCGGAACAAACAATCCGCTCGTCCCATTTGCAGCCGCTCTGCAATCCAAGCATTGGAAACCACCGTAGCCAATGCCCCAGCTGCCGTGAACCAAGCACATAAATAAGGTGCGAACACCTGCGAAAAAGCCGCCTTGGAGTGCGAAGTGAAATGCCACACCGCTCTCACTGAGCTGAAAGCGGCATCGCCTCGTTCTTCGTTACCGCCGCACTCCAAGCGCTTCACGCAAATTAAAAACTCTTCTCTTCCCGAATCACTTTTCCATTGCGCAGTTCGCGAACCGAGACCTTCGCCACGCCGGTTTCACCGTCGAGCTCGGAGATCGTGATTTCCTGCACGCGGCCATCGATCAGTTCAACGACCAGTTCATTCGCGCTTTTCGCCGTCACCGACTTAATTACCGACTTGGTTTCATACGGCTCAATCACGGATAGGTAGCGCGCTTCCGTTCCGGTGCTGCGGACCGCCATGGTTTTCCGACGCTGCGTTTCATCGCCCATCGGGAAATCACCGCCAGCCGTTGCTTTAAAGGCCACGGCATTGAGTCCGGAAAGATCAACTGTAATCACACCGGGCTTCTTTTTATCCTTCGGTTGCGCCGGGACCGAATCGGCCATCAGCTCGCCTTGAATCTTAATCGGGCCGCCGTAATAATCTTCTCCGCGCTTCGGCTGATGCAGATTTTCATAGACCACCGGCAGATCGCGAATAAACCGTTCGGAACCATCTTTAAGCACCACACAGGCATTGCCCCAGAAGAGCGTGTTGTTCGTCGGCTTCTCCGTCTTCGACGTCAGCACCAGCTCTGTTTTACCGGTCAGATCGACTTCAAGATCCACTGCGCCCAGAATCCAGGCCCCCGTTTTCCCCTCCAGCAGGATTTCGCCATCGGCGGCCACCGTATAGAAAAATGGTTTATTCGCCCGGTGGCTCTCGGCTGCGGCGCCGATCATGATCTCTTTATGCAGCGGCCAGGCATTGAACACATCCATTTTCAGGACCCCGTCTTCGCTGTTCGGCGCACGCGTTCCGGCGTTATCTGCCCCTTCGCCCCAGCGGGTTTCAAACGACGCACGGGAGGTGCCTTCGGATTTATACCACTGGCAATCGGTAATAAACTGTCCTGCGCCGAGCGGATCCGTGTTCATCTGGCCGGTATGGCGAATTGCGGAAACCTGCCCGCCCGTGAAGCCTTTAAAGCCTTTCACCTGAATGAGCCAGTCAAACGTATGCTCCTCGTCTGCATCATAATAATCGGCCAACACGACATAGTCATCCATCATGACCATCAGACGGCGTTGTAGAATCTCTTCCGTATGGCCCGTGCAGACCCCGTATTCCGGCGCATCATCCGGAATGAAAAGCGAGCGGTTTTCATTTTCGCTCTGTTCCTTAAAGGTTACCCCGAATCGATCGGAATAGGTCATGCCGCCATACGGCGGATGGCTCCATTTGGAGACCGATTCCACCGCCGTCGCCTGCATCATATCGCCGGTATAAAACATTTTGCGGAAACTCTCTCTCGGCACCTGCTGCTTCTGATCGACCACGACCATATTTTTGGTCATCGAGGTCTGCACCAAGAATTTGTAGAGGTAGGAGCCGTAGCCATACCAGATATTTTCCGGATTATAGAAACTGCGGCCATAACGCATCAGGCTAATCAACGTCAGTCGGTCAAAATGACCATGATGCCCGCCGTGCGATCCATAATGCAGCACCGCCTGAATCTGTTCCCGCGGCTCACGATCCGGAGTTTGGGAGCGCAGCATAACGGCACCGATGTTATCGGCAAAGGCCGACTGCGTCATTTTTTCGGACACCACCTTCGGCAGGTCCGGCACTCCATAAAGCAAGTCGCGCCGATTTCCGCGTTGAATCACTGCGGCATATTCCGGATCGCGATACATATAATAGGCCAGCTCATAGGGTTTGCCGGTCACGACGGATTCCTGGGCATCATTCACCGCAAAAATTACACCGCGATAATCCAAGAAGGGAATCGAGGCATCCCACATATCTTTAATGCCAATCGAATTCTGATTGATGGAGCCCCATTTTTCAAACTCCATGCCATGCAATCCACCAACCCGACGACTGGCCTGCAGCGAAAAATGCGAGGTCGTCCCAATCAGGAATTGTTGATCTTTCAGGTTCATGCCCCAGGGCTCCAAGGCGAGCGCAATTTCTGAAAACTCACTGGCCACCCAAACATTGTATCCAACCGCACACTCATACCACCAGCCATCGCCCATGATTCCATGATAAATCTGCGCATAAATTCCGGACGGGGAATTGAGCAAGGAATCGACCAAGGCCCAATCCTGAAGGGTCAGTGCGCAATAGAATGCCGCTGTCAATTCCGCCACATTCCAGTTGCTGATTGCACCCCGCGTATTGCCCTTGATCGTCCGCCCAATAAATAAGCGGAAGGTATGTTCAATCAACTGATGCTCTTTCTCGGTGAAAACACCCGAATCGCGCACCATGTCATAAGCACGAGCCACGCCCTGAAAAAATACTCCTTCCCCAACAAAAGAACTGGATCCCCCGTGCAGGGTTACCGGATAACCATCTTCCATGCTGATCAGGCGGCGGAATAGTTTGGCAACCTTTTCAGCATAGTCCATTTTTCCGGTCAGCTGATACGCAATACCCGATTCGTATACGCGATCGCCATCTCCCTTGGTAAAGAGGGGCTTATACTCATTCCGATTCTCATGTTTCCCAATCGGCGCACCGGCCGGCACCTTCCATTTCGAAACCTTTTTCTCCAGCTTCGCCAACTCTTCAGCCGCCCAGTCAACCTGTGCGACTTTGTCTTTCACGTCTTGCCACTTCTCGGCCGTAAAAACAATATTCGGGGTCGGCACTTCAACGGCGGTATAGAAGATCATCGTTTCCGTGGCACTTCCCTGTCCATTCGGAATGGCTTTAATGATCTGCTTCTCCCGCGCGCCGTTCGGCAACGCAGCTGGAATTGCCACCTCGACCAACACCCTTTTCACTTCTCCCGGAGCCAGCTCAACAGATGAAGGTTCCAATGAAACGATCATGGATTCCCAGCCCAGTTTTTCGACCAAAAGCTGAACGCCCTGCACCTCATCGGTGGTATTCCCGATTTCAAATTCATACTGAACCGTCTCACCAGCCTTCGCAGCACGTCCCTGAACGGCAGATTCGAGTGCAATCTGTTCGCCTTTCAAAAGCTCGACGTTGCGGATCTTAAGTTTTTTATTTTTCGCCGAGCGAACTGTAATTTCCAATTTCTGCACTGCCTGCAGTGTGTTGCCCTGCTGGCCAATATTCAGTTCAAAGAGATTCCACGGCAGATAAACCGTGTTCCATCCCTCGCCATGAATCAACACCTTCGCCGTACTCGCCGGATTCAGTTCGGAGTGATCCACCGGATCCGTTTTAAACGTAACCGACACGTCTGCCGTAGCGGCCTTATCCAGATACAGTTCGAAGGAGACCCCCGCATAATCATACCAATCTTCCGCATCTCCGAAAAAGGGGCGCATCATGCCGGGATAAACTCGGTTCATGCCTTCATAGGTATACGAAATCGTGTCCCCACTCTGAATCGTGGCCGCCCCTTTCCTGACGGTACTCATTCCCGCCCAATCGGAAAAATTGGGTTGCCCGATCGGCGTTCGCAGTTCGGCCTGCGCCACCCCCATTGCCATGGTGATCAATATTAGAATGCTCTGTTTCATCATCTGTTTCCTTTTATTAAATTTAAAACTTTAGTGACCCATGATCCGGTAAAATGAAACCGGGCCATCCACCTGATGGGTAAAACAATTGTCGTCATCCACTCCCGCCGCACTTTCTACCAAACCCCAGCTTCCTACCATCATATTGGTTCTGCGCTGCAGCGAGTACGAAACCTCGGTGTTTCCGTCCCAGTTCAAAACGACGTTCGAACCGTCCATCGAAACCGATAGACTTCCAATCTCTGGAAGGGAAGGCATCAGCGCCGCCGTCAGCACATCGGCAACCAGCTGATTGCCCACCCGATTCAGATGCACCGTATCCTCCGTCAAAATTCCCGACGTCGCATCGTCGCTATTATTCCGCAATAGATAGTCCGTGAAGAGCGCATGCAAATCCACCAGCTGCGACCCCGTCTCCTCGGCAACCGATCGAACAATCGCCGCAAACTCTTCGAGCATCACCCGATTCACTTCATCCGGATCGCACTGCTCGCCAATCACCGTGGGCGTGCAAAGCACAACCCGAGCTCCAACGGCCTCGATGCGCTCAATCAGATCCAGAAGTCCGGCCTCATAATTGGCCGCGGTGGTTCCCTCCCGATCCAACCCCGTATTCGGATCGGGTTTATTCCAGTGCCACACATCGTTAATTCCAATATAAATCACTACAAGGGTCGGATTCTGGCTCAATACATCTGCATCCAGCCGCGCCTGCAGGTCGGCCATCTTATCGCCACTCACCCCAGCCCCAATCACCTCTATGGATCCCGAAGGCATGTTCGATGCGACGGCATCGGAAAAGAGCGTCACATATCCATTTTCCAGCACCCCTTTCTGCGTAATAGAATCGCCGAAGAACACGATCGTATCATTTTCCACCAGCTCAGAGGTGGTGGGGAAATTCTGGATCGTTGCAGCATAGCGCCGCCCTAATGCCAACTGCGATAGCGCATCGAAATGGGTATAAAGAGGCGATACCAAATTCGTCGTCAAATTGGTCGCGGACGCAATTGCGGTATAGGGGTCCACCACCGCGACCGCATTCAGGTCAAGGGTGCGTAGCGCATACAGATCCGTCAATTCACCCACCACAACCGGCAGTTCCGCGTCGCCAACAAAAGAACGCACCGCCGCGAGCAATGCTGTCAAATCTGCTGAAAATTCAGCACTGGTCCTCCCCTGATCTGATTCGCCTTGATGCCAGATCATTCCTTTCAGATTCAGCGTATGACCGGCATCGGTCAGCTCCTGCATCGCCTGCGTCACCTGATTGGTAAAGGTCTGCCACATATATCCATTACTGGCGGGATTCCAGTCGGAATGCACCGTCGTGCCGCCCTTTGACACCTTAATTAGCGCAATTTTCTGATCCGGAAAACTGTCGGCCATCCTTTTACCAAAGGAGAGCTCTAGGCCGTAGCGCTCCGATGGAATCGTTTCCCCGCTGTTTCTGATGGCGAACCCCGGCATCAGGTTGGTCCAACCCGTCTGATAGGTTGGATTTTCCGGATCTTTGGTGAGCGGATTGGTATAGTGGATCAGCACATTAGTTTGCACGCCACTCCAACCTTCCAGCCGCCCGGTCAACTCGGTCTTATCCGCACGGCCATCGCAATTTGACTGTCCGGCAATCAGGTAGAGGTCGTACTCCATCGCGGCCGCAGATCCCACCAGACCGCCCCCGAATATCAGGAACCCTACCCCGCGTTTTAATACACTCAATCGATTCCTCGTCATGCTCGAAACACCTTTCTTTCATTAAGCAAAGTAGTCGCCCACTGGGTGGGCATGCATACGTTTAGATTATGGGGGTGGCTGCCACGGTCCCCGCCGAGCGAGGGACGCGCCTTATTGCTCTGCCACGACAGGCGTTCCATAGAACGAAATTTCTCCCACGGCAGCTGCCTTACGGGTGTAGCCTGAAAGTCCTTCTAATTTGAAATAGCGGGCCTTTACTTGGTTAATTGCAAACGTCTGAATATCTTCTGAGTTCTTGAACGTACCCTTCAACACCGGTTTACCCCAGCTTTCACCATCGGCTGAAACCAACAGCTGGAACTCCTTAATGCGGGGATGCGATGAGCCCTGACGCGGCACATATTCAAAGGAGTACAAAACATACTCGTTGCCCATATCCACTACAATTTCATGGGGAAAAGGGAGCTCTTTCGGCTCGAACTGTGTGTGCCAGAAGGTCTGCGGATCTCCATCGATGGCATACTTGGCCGCAAAATCAGGGGCGGCCTCACTATCGACGGAGACCACGCTCCACGGCTCCTTTTTGATCAACACAGGATAGGTCGAAGGATCGGGAAGCTCTAGGGTCCGCATTTTCTGATAGCGCCAAACGCTCATGGTTTTGTACACCGTATCGTCATTCATTCGGCTCATGAAGTCGTTGATATTGTTGATGGCTTCATCGTCCATTTTCAGCACCACATCGTCATCCTGCAGTTTAATCACAGAAAATAGCCCTCTAGTCAGGCCCTTCACAATTTTGGCGCCTTTATAATTGGGCAAGCCGGCCGCTGATTTTTCACCGTCGTTTTCAATATTTTTGATCACGCCCCCCATATAATCAATTCCGGGAATGATTTCATCGGGGGTCAATTCAATGGCTGGAATCTCCGGCGTTTGGGCAATCGCTTTCAACGATGGCTTCTGCACCCCAAACTGATCCATCGGAAAATTCTTCCAGCCAATTTGTTCTGCCAATTCGGTGTTGGTGACGGTGAAGTCGCCGTTGGCGGGATCGGCAAACATGGGATCGCCATACACACTGTTTGGATCTGTTTTGTACGCATTCTGAATTTTCTTCAGCGAGTCTTTTTGGAAGAACAGATTTTTGTCCAGTTCTTTGCCCCAGTGGCGCATTCCAATGGGAATGTATCCATGGGTGAAAATGTTGCTTTTAATGATGTCCCCGCTGTTTTTAAGCCAGACATGCAGGTTCATGGAATTATTGATACATAGGTTGTTATAGACCGTTCGCAGCATGCCATCGCGCAGTTTGATCCCTCCGCTTAAACAGACATTATTATAGATTTCGTAGCATGCGGATCCATCGTCGAGGTCGATGTCCCACCCATTATCACACCGAAAACGATTATTTCGGATAATATTTTTATCAATCATGTCGAGCCACACGAGGTCATACCCATGTTTAGCCACTCGGTCACCCGCGGCACCGCGATTCTTCGTGTAGTAGCGGTCGCGTCCCCAGCTGTTGAATGCCCCGTGGTCGTGGGTTTCCTGCACGGTCAGGAAGACCTCGTTATATTCCAGAATGTGTCCGCCCCATTTTCCTTCACTAATATTGATCCCGGCGCGCGGCACATCATAGATGCTATTGCGGCTGATCGTGATGTAAGCCGCCAGACTGATATGCACTCCGGCGGTTTGTTTTTCTACCGTGCCCGTGTTGTGGATCAGGTTATTGTCTACGCGACAATGCTGCGGGTAGTTGTCCGTTTTCGGCCCACGCGTGAAATTAAGTTCATCCAAGTCGGGCGCATTGCCAATGTCATAGTTTTTGTGCCACACCGTTTCGATGTCGCCCACAAAACAGACCCCGCTTCCGCCGATGTTGAAGATATGGCATCCTTCCACCGAACTGTTTTTGTTGTAGTGGTTGAAGAAGACGGCATTTCCACCCAGATCGCTCAGTTCACAATCTTTAAGAACACAGTTTTCGGTGCCTTCAAAATGCACCACGCCGCCCCGATAAATGGTCCAGTCGCTGCGCAATAGGCGATCGGATGTTTTCATGAAGGTACGGATGGTCCGTTTCAGGGTTAAACCCTCGAGGGTAATATACTGCACCGGATTTTTCAGGGTTCCATCAAAAACAAACAGTTGCTCCAATGCGGCCACTTCAACCGCTGCCGTATTTAAATCCGTGCCTTCCTCCGGATAGAAATAGAGCTCAGACGTTTTGCGGTTTAAATACCACTCGTTTACCGAGTCGAGTTCTTCAAAGATGTTTTCCACAAAGCGGTACTCCTTGTGCTTGCTGCTCCCCCGGTTATTCTGCGTTCCGCCAACCATCGTTACTTCATTCGCATTCTTTTTGCCGGTTATCCGATAATGAATGCCTCCCCAAAGCGCATTATGCATGGCATGAAAATACCCGTCGGTTGGATCCGCCCAGGTCGCCACTCGTTCTTTCGATAGACAATCGGCAGCAATCCCATTAAATGCAGGCGCATCCTCAACGTAGTTTGGATAGCGGGCAAGAATCTGTTGCTTACTGTTAATAAACAGGGTCTCGAACACCAGGCCTTTAGGCACCTTGGTTTTATAGATCGTGTTGTCGTATTTCTCCCAGTGCAGGCCGGTCAGTTTAACCCCGCCCAGAATTAAGGGCTCTTCATCCTGATATGCTTTATAGGTGATGGGCGCTTTTGCTGAGCCACTGTCAGCGGCCGTAAAAACAATCGGTTCGGACAGGTAATATTTTCCGCCTCGTAGATAGACGATGACCTCATCCGATGGATTCGCTTTCCGGTATGCTCTGACGTTCGATTGTGCCTGTGCTATCGACGAAAAAGGTGCCCGAAGCGTTCCGGTTCCCGCCCCCGTTGGTGCAACATAAAACGCTTTGGTTGCGCCATCGCTTTCCATATAGAATGCCGCAAAAACCAACAGTAAACATCTTCGTAATTTATTCTTCATTCTCATTTCCTTTTACAACTCATACAGCTCACTCTTCATCATGGGGGTCGCGATATCGTACACCGATAGGACTTCGTCAGCAGGAGAGACTAGTCAGGCTGCATAAAATTGTCATGTCCCCTATACTATCGACAAAAATATGGGCAACAGGGCCTGCGCCCTTTTATTTGTTATTCTTCATGATCCATTCAACGATCGGCAATCTATTTCTTATTGCACCAATTTACACAAAATATACCCTCAATCTTTTTCGTTTATCCACTTATTTTGTTTCTAAAAAATGCCGTTGCCAAGGGAGGTGCCGCTACGATTCGCGAGTCCTTACGGCGTAGCGGCGGTTAAATTGGAAATCCGAAGGGATGAATTAAGAAAACAAAAGTACTGCGCGTATTGGTTAAACCTCCATGTTCTTCATTTCTACTGCGGTTTACGCGAAGGATAGGATGTCCTAACAGGACGTTTACATCCATTCGAACCGGACAGGCCGGGAGCACGGCGTCATTCTCCGGTTCGCAAAATCGGGTTCCGGCCGTTCGAATCCCGGTTGCAATTTTTATTTTATTCGGCCGGGTCTTACCCCCCTGCTGATTACCATAAAAGCTTCACTTCCTCCGGCCACTGCTTCACATCGGTATACATTTCGTTGCCCGTCTTAAAGAGGTTCCCGGCCATCTCGACCTCGCACTTCAACAGGCCCATATCGATCTTCTCATTGGCAAAGGTACTGTTCATTACAACGGAGGTGCCGCGAACAATGCGCCACATGGCTCCCCACGTGTTGTCGATGATTTCACAGCGATTCAGAATCACATTTTGCGGCACCCACTTGGGATCTTCGGTGTATTCAAACTTATTGTAATACGCTTCACAGGGGAACCACATCGCCACTCGCTCAAAACCAGAGATATGATGTTTGTGAAAGAAGAGGTAGCCGCCCTGATCGTTATCGGCCTGAATTCCATTGCCCGTGCCGTCTTTCATTACGCATCGTTGCGTCAGCAAATACTTCGTGGAGGTATATTTGTTCGCCTTTCCTTCGACAGGAAAAGACATATCGCAATCCGACTGGAGCACATGACTCACAAACAAAAAATAGACATTGTGATGAAGCCCACCCTGAGTGCCTGAATACTGAAACAAGCTGTTATCCATAATGATGTGGTTCACTCGGCTGATACCGATGCCATGGGAACCCATCCCTTTGAGGGTCACATTCTGCCACATAAACCGTTCATGCCGATCCTCGTTATCACCCCGAAGGTTCAACCCACTTTTCGTTGCGCTCCCCCCTTGAAGCGTAATATCTTTAAAAATCACGTCGGTCAGCTTGGAAGCCCCTTGATCCATGAAGTTTCCTTCGCCGGTATGTTTCACAATGGTTTTTGCTCTACCCGCCCCACAAAGCGTCACCTTGCTTTTCAATTTCAAGGAGCCCGTTTCATAGGTGCCTTCGGTTAGAAACACAATGCCCCCGCCCACCGAGTTGGCCTCATTAATGGCCGCCTGAATATCATCGCCCGGTTGCAAGGTGATCACATGATCCAGGTATTGTTTCGGATACTCAACCGGCTTAAATTCATCGCCCCATCGATCCGCGATAATCGCTAGCGCCTCCGGTTCAACCGTCACCCTGGAAATCGTATAAATGGCCTGCGGATCACCGGTCGATATGAGTTTAATCATCAAGGGCGTATTCTTGCTGACGTCTGTATTCATCATCACCGTTTGGGCATGGTATCCCCCTTTTTTAAAAGTCAGTGGGATGGGGCCGGATTGATGCGCGGAAGGCCTCCAGATAAAGCGGCCATCCGATTTTGTTTTCACCGCCTCCCCATTCCAGCTTATTGCGACCCCATCAAGCGGAGCTCCATCCTCACCGGTAACCCGACCATATATGTCCGCCGGAGCTGGCTGGATGGGATCGTTCGACGAGCAGTTCCCAAGATCTGGATTCGCAAGCGTGAGTGTGACCCAGCTTGCCAGCAGAGCCCCCCAAATAATCGTTCGTTTCTTCATCGGTTATCCTTGTGTATTTAGACGTTCGTCATGCGATCCATTTCTCGCCTACCAGAGCAACTTCACCTCTTCCGGCCACTGCTTCACATCGGTATAGATTTCGTTGCCCGTCTTAAAGAGATTGCCTTCCATCTCAACCTCACACTTCAGCAGGCCCATATCGATCTTTTCATTATCAAACACGCAGTGGATCACATGGGCTCCTTTCACCATCCGCCATAGGGCACCCCAGGTGTTATCCACCACGTTGCAGCGGTTCAGAATCACCTTCTGCGGGGCATACTTTGGATCTTCAGAATAGTTAAACTTGTCGTAATAATGCTCACAAGGGAACCACATGGCGACCCGGCCGCACCCCGAAATCGTATACTTGTGGAAGAACAAGTAGCCCGCTTGTTCGTGGTCGGATTGAATCCCATTTCCAACACAGTCCCGAATCGTACATCGCTGGGCCAGTAGGTATTCAACAGAGGTGTACTTGCATCCTTTTCCAAGGATTGGAAAGGACATATCTAAATCCGATTGCAGAATCTGTTTATTATAGAGAAAATAGACATTGTGATATAGGCCATCGCCGGATCCATTAAACTGCAGGGTACACCGGTCCATAATGATGTTATCCGTCCGTTTCATGTGCAAACCATGCGTCGGCCAATCGGTGATGTTCACCTTTTGAATCATGATTCGGCTATGGCGGCTCTCATTACGCCCCGCCATAAAAATTCCATTTGCCTTGTTCTGGTGAATGCCCTTAATCCATAGATCTTTAATCAGCACATCCGTAACCTGCGGTTGCGGCGGTGCCTCAAACCCCGAACCACTCATCTCTGCCGTTTGTTGCAGAATCGTCCGCTCCCGCCCGTCTCCGACGAGGCTTACCTTGCTTTTCAAAAATAGGGTTTGCTCCAATGGATGCACTCCGGCACGGAGATAAACCACGCCCCCGCCCCCCTCGCTGGCCGCATCAATCGCCTGCTGGATCGATTCGCCCGGCTCAACCTCAAATATCCGATCCAGAAACTGAACGGGATAGTCCACCGGTTTGAATTCGTTGCCCCACTTATCGCTCATCAGAGACAACACCTCCGGCTCGATCACCACATTCTCCAGCTTAAATGCGGGATCTGAAAACACACACGAGCTGATTCCAAGCACCAGAAGTGCACCTCTTAATTTTTCATTTTTCATTTTTAAAATACTCCTAAAAATTCACGTAAAAAAGCCTTCGGATATGATCGGAACCACACGGTTCCAAGGGTTGGATCGTTGAGGGTCGAAAAGCTTCGTGCATCCGGCGCAAGCCCCATGCACGCGCTTCCGCAATTTTTTATTGGAAGGTAACCACGACTTTATCGAGAATCGGTTTGGGGGCATTGGCCGTCGTATCGCTCATCTTAACTTCAAATTGGAACCCGTATCCTTCTGGCAGATCGGACAATTCCATCTGGGCATCCGTTTTTGCAATTTGCTTTGAGAAGCCTTCAATGGGTTCATACTGTTCAGAAATTCTTTGCCAGTCGGACCACTGGTTAATCTTCCCATCATTAGACGTATCAACACCCACACGCACATCGACCGCTTCCACCCACGGGCCGGAGCTGACATAGTCGGTTTTCATCTGAGTCAGCAGATAGAACTGCCCCTCTGCAAAGAGAATGTCTGGATCTGGATGACCGTTCCCAATATTTCCACAAAAGGTAAACGGCTTATTGATGTCGTCGGAGGTAAACCAGGCCGCGCTCATACTGCTGCGTCCATGACCGCCAGCCGGATCAAAATCTGCGAACAGATAGTACTGCCCTCCGATCGCAATCGCGGCCCAGTCGCCATAGGCATTCTGCTCCGGCTCGTGGATTTCGTATTGAGCAAAGGCCCGGATCTCTCCTGCTTTTATTCGGTGCTGCGGAATATCAACCGGTGCGGGTTTACCCGGGTAGTTCTCGGGGTCTTCCGCGTGCCAATGGGGATGAGCATATTCGGCGAACCTGCCGGTGGGCTTCGTTCGTTCATCCACTGCTGGAGCAACAATCTTGAAATCTCGAATCCCATCCGGGCTCACCGCATGCCCAGCAAGCGGCGAGTCCCACGCATGGGTGCTGGCATCAATTGGGCTCCAATCTTCATAGATCACATGAAAGTTGCCCTGAAGATCCCGAATAAAACCACAATCGGAACCGTCCGATGGATCCTCGAAGGCCCTTCCCATATCTTTGCCCGGCACCCCGTCGGTCAGATCCTCATCAATGATGAGATGCGGATCCTGATCATTCGGGAAGTCGTAGTAGAAATAGGCTTTGCCATCGGCATACTCTGCCGTAGTCATCCATCTCCCTTTGCTGTCCGAAACCGATCCGTGGTGCACCCAGTTGATCATGTCTTTACTCTGCCAAGCATGATAGCCGCCCAACCCTTTTTCAAGTCCGCCGGGCGCATTAAATTGGTTCGTATAGGGGGTCGTCAGCAACTCGACTTCAAAACCGTCCAACGTCGTAGGTTGCCCCTTGAACGTTCCATTTCTCTCGCTCTTATGCGTGCTGTAACGCCCGAACATCCAATAGTTCCCGTCGCCCATTTGCAGCGCAACCGGCGCATCGCCCAGATTGGACGGCCCTACGTTTTTAACCGGACTCCAGTTCAACCATTCCGGCGACTGCGAAACGGTCAGCGACGTGACTGATTGTTTTTCTGGAAAGCGCTTCAACATGCTGAGAAAGGTTGCTTCGCTTGCCGTAGGCACCGCTCGCCCATCCGTGAATTCAAGATTTGAGTACGTTGCAGCATTCGCCTTCCAATCCTGTTCGGAATCGATGAGCCAGGCCGTCTCCGCGGCAAACGCCGCACAAGAGGACGCCATCAGCATGGCGGGTATCATTTGTTTTTTATTCATACGATGTCCTCCTTTGTACTCTTTGATCTGCAGTCGGTTCATTGAACCGCTCTTTCAGTGTTCAATAGAAACGGGTATGGGTCGGCTCGATTGACTGTTCCGCTAATAAGAGGGTAACGGAACCCCATTTTGGACACCGCCGACCCTTTTTTCGCTGTCCTTATCTGCTATTCATCATTCTTCTATACTCTCTTCCGAACCCAATGTAAGGCCGATCACAGTGGCCACTGCGTTGGGCGCCCTTTCGGGCAAGGTAATCTGAATGCCTGAATCCGTTTGTGTCATCGGCAGCGCAGTCTGATCCGGATCAGCCAACAGATAGACTTTTTCAACGGTTCTTCCAGGGTTTGGAATATCCAATATCTCCGGCCATTCAAAACAGTGAATATAGAGTTTTCCGGGCTGGGTCGTGGCGCGCCAGTTCCATTCAGAAATAAACTTCGGCTGGCCATGTTTATCCTCTTCCGTCTCGCTGTAGTGCCCGACCTCGGAGCCAAACGGCGTTGGACCACTGCCATAGATCGCTACTCCATTGATCTTCAGCCATTCTCCCATTGCTTTCAGGCGTTCCACGCTCGGAGCAGGAATTATTCCCTCTCCCGTCGGACCCACATTCAATAGATAATTTCCGCCCTTACTGCTGATATCAATCAGGTTTCGAATCAGCGTATCCGCATCGCGATAGCCAACGGTTTTGTTATAGCCCCAAATACGTTGGCTGACCGTCATGCAGGTTTCCCACGGTTTAATCTCCGTGCCCGATGGTATTTTCTGCTCCGGCGTACCGTAATCACCCTGGCCGTTTCCAATTCGATTATTGATAATACAATTCGGCTGGTACTTCCGGATCAACTCCCTCAGTTCAATACTCTGCGCCAGTGAAATCTTTTCCGGGGTATCAAACCAAAGGATATCCACTGGGCCATACTGTGTGACCAGTTCGCGGATCTGCGGCTTGACCTTGCGTTCAAAATAGCGCGAAAAATCTTTGATGCTTTCATCCGGGAAATCGATCAGATTGCTGCGATCGCCGGCCGGGCGGCCCTTGTCGCCGCCGGTCGGAACATCGGGATCGTGCCAATCGCGGCCGAGCGAATAGTAGACCCCAAACCGGATACCCGCTCGGCGGCATGCCTCGGACAGTTCCTTGATGGGATCGCGACCGAATTCGGTCCAGTCCATAATGTTGTATTCATTGGACGGCGAATCAAATAGGGCGAATCCATCGTGGTGTTTGGTGGTAATCACGAGATATTTCATCCCCGCGTCTTTCGCAATCCCCACCCACTCGTCGGCATCGAAATCAACGGGATTGAATCCGCGTGCAAACTCCGTGTATTCCGCCAGCGGAATCTTGGCGGTAAACTGTAGCCATTCACCATGATTCGTGTCGCCCTTCCATTCGCCACCGGCCTTGGAATAAACCCCCCAATGAATAAACATGCCGAATTTTGCATCCTGCCACCAGGCCATCCTGGCCTCCGCCGTCGCCTGCTGCCCTATGCCGCAGAATACCAAGGCCAATATCATCGTTTTAATCATTCTTCATTCTCCAGTTCCCATCCATCATTTTGCCCACCGGTTAAAACCGGATTGCGAGGATCCCTTCAGTTGCAATTCATTCACGGCAGGGTTTGTCGGCGCAGCCCAGCATGAATGACCGGCCGACTCCGGCGTCGCCCCACCACATGCGCAAGCCCTACAGCAGACGGCCAAAAGCATTCCTTTAGTCATTTTTCTGCTCCCCTTTCAGCGTCATTGAAAAGAAACGTAAGCATCCCGCGGGCTCTCATGGCAAGAAGCACCGGCGAGACGCGTGGGCTACGTGCTAGAAACTCTTCTCCTCGCGGATCAGTTTCCCGGCCCGCAGTTCGCGAACAGAAACTTTTGCTTCGCCGCTTTTTCCGTCGAGCGCTGCCATCGTAATTTCCTGAATGCGTCCATCGATCCATTCAACCACAAGCTCATTCGCACTGATGGCCGTAACCGATTTAATGACGGATTCAGTTTCATACGGCTCGATCACGGAAAGATAGCGGGCTTCGGTTCAATCTTCTTTGTTCGATGGCGCAAACGGGTATGCGAGGGATTGCTCGTGTGCTTCCTTCTATTTTTACGGAGGCCCGATTTTCTTTATGAGCCATTTATTTGCGCCGCTTCCCTTTGAGCAGCATAGCAATCAGCCCCATCGTTGCGACCAACCCGATGATGAGGTAACGCACATCTGAATTCCAAATGCTTTTCAGCATGCCGTCTACTCGCTTATTTTCAACCGGCAGTTCCATCGTTTGATCGTTCTCTTTTTCTTCCGTTTCGATGACGGCAACACCCCCGGGTTGCTCCACGACCTCTGGTAGAGCATCCGCTTCCACGGATTCCACCCGTTGGATCATAATCTTATCCAACGCATAAGCTGCTTGGCCTCCGGTCACCATCATCCGCATGCTCTGCACGCCTTGCTCGAGCACAATATCGTGAGCCACCGTAAAGGTTTCCCATTGCGATTGGGGGGTGGGGGGTAGCGTAACGCTTCCTGTTACAGCTTTTCCGTTAAAACCGAACTGTATCGCGCCCTCTTCTTTTGCGGCGTAATGAACCGCAATGTCATATTTCCCTGGCGTTGAAACCTGAACGGTGTAAGTGAGCCACTCGCCTTTTACCAGTTGGGACAGCGCATAGCCTCCATCCGGAAGAGGGACGATATCCACATCATCCTCCCGATATCCCCCGCCCCGATTCCCCGCGGAGGTATCGTAATAGGTTCGGCCATTTCCAGACATTGGAAAATAGTCATAGTTTTCTGCTTCAATCCTTCCGGGGAGAATATGCATATCAAAGATAGGGAGGCCGTTTTCAAAACCGCTCACGGGATCCCCCGCACAACCCGGTGGACGGTGAAACGTTAATCCTCCCCATCCGGGATGATCCGTGTTCCATCCGTTGGCTTCGATACCGCCCAGTTCCAAAGACCGTCGGGTCCAGATGGCCTGATCCGCCAGCCCCATTCGGACATCAAAATGGGCATACGCCTGTTCATAAATGGGTCGATGTTCGGTAAATTTACCACGGCTTAGACGGTTGGTTTTCGCGTCAAAATAGGGATTGATCGCTTTCGACATCCATCGGCCAGTTCGATCTTTACGCTCGATAAATTCCCCCGATTCCACCGTGGGTTCCCAAGGAGTGGGCTGATCCGGATAGGATTGGATAAATGACGTATTATAACGCGCAGAATACTCAAATGCTTTGAGTAACCGGTTATCCAGATCGTTCCAGGCCGGATCGCCCTGGTTCCAAGCCACTTCCGCAAGCATCTGAAAAATACTCAATCCAAAGTACGTATGCTGCTGATCCCGAGAACTTTCCTGACACTGCCCGTTTTCCCAAAAATAGTAATTCAGCACACCGTTATAGCCATAATCTTCCTGAGATGTTTCCCGCTCATGTTTATAGATAGTGTGATACGGATTATCGCTGACAACGCTCGTCGAGACCCCGGGGCCAGACGCATAGGGCAGATCATCTGGCCGATGCGGAAGCCCCTTATAATAGCGCAGTGCACGATCAAACATGATTTCATTATCCAGAAACACCGCCATGGAAATCATCGCCCGAAACGCAATGGCATCCTGGTTCCCATGACGATCGGGATCGCCGTTCAAAATATTCCAGTAAAAGGAGGTGTCCCCTTCAGGAATATGCGTGGTGGAGTAGCCCGGATAAACCAGCATGGCCTTAAACGCTTCAATATCCTCCGCCGCCCAACCCTCATAGGTGCTTTTGATAATCTCCGCGCCCTCGATCATTTTCCAAGGGCGGTTACCCGCGTTCAGTGCGAATGAGCTGGTGCGAGTTAAATTTACCCATGCATTGAAAATCTCAACACATTTTTCCGCATGGCGGACATCATCGGTAATATACCACATCAACGCATTCAGGTAGGCGGCCGTGGAATCCGAGATAAAGGCTCCTTTATGGGGGCCGGTATCAGTCATCGAAAGATCCCCGCGCACTGTATAATCAAAACGAGCCTTGGGGAATTCCTGCAAATGCTTAAACGTCGTCCAATACGGTTCAGCCCCCGCTTCCACCATATATTTCATCCGGTCTAGGTCTGATTTTTTATGCAGACATCCCGGATGCACAAAGGCGCGCTCTGCCCGCACAACAGACAGAGGAACAACCACTGCGACAATAAGATATAAAGAGGGCCACTTCACCATGATACCATTCCTTTCCACACGATTTTATACGGATCTATAAGCGGGTCAACACCATCCATTCTCCCGCTCCTACTCAGCATTTCACCAGACATGTGAGTCTTGGACTAATTCCTGATAATGTACTTCGAGGCGTTGTTTGAGCTCTTCCAGTTTCTCGGGGTGCGATTGGCTCAAGTCCTTCTCCTCTCCCAGATCTTCGCGCACATTGAACATCTGAAAATCGGACAACGTGGCTCCCTTAACCTGCCCTTCATTTTGAGAGTCTATCCCCCGGCACTTCTCGATATTTAATTTCGCCAGCACTTTCCAGTCGCCATCGCGCATCGCAACCCTGCGTTCATTCGTGGCATGGTAGTAGACCCAGATCAGCGGTTTTTCACGAACGACCGGATGGTTATCAAACACCGGCATAAAATTGGCTCCATCCAGTTGCAAATCAGCCGGCGGTTTGGTTCCTGCCAGGTCACAAAAGGTCGGCAGGAAGTCCAATGCGGAGACCGTCTGAGCACTAACCCGTCCCGCCGGAAGTTCCGCCGGCCAGCGCATAATTCCTGCAACCCGGAACCCGGCTTCCGTGGTCCACAATTTCATGCCCCGGAGCGGCGCTGCGCGACCAAAAGATCGGTTGGCTCTTTCATAGCGAAGCAGCGTCTCGGGCCCATTATCAGAGGTGAAGACCACTAAGGTATTCTGGTCGACATTCATCGCCTTAAGAGTCGCCATCAGCCGACCGACCGCCGCATCCATATTGGCGACATTTGCAAAGTACTGGGCCTCGTCTTCACTCCGGGCCACCTCCCGGTACTGATTCACCAGCTCCATCGGCGAGGCAACGGGTTCGTGGGGTTCGTGAAACGCGAGGTACATAAAGAAGGGCTGGTCAGGATTCTGCTTCTGTTGCCCTTTAAGCCAGCTCAACGCTTCATCCACCACCAACTGGCAACTGAACCCCTCCAGAGGACCAACCCGCGTTCCATTGCGGACAAAATTTCGCGGATTTTCATGGGAGGGACTTGCGTTGTTCTGGGTCCCAAACCAGTGGTCAAATCCAGCATCATCGGGTTGCGGCTGGGCGTCGGAGTTAAATTTTCCATTACAATGCCATTTTCCGGACATGCAGGTGGCATAGCCGGCCTGTTTCAACAGCTGAGGAATCGTGATTTCGGAGGCCCGCATATGAATATTCTTACCCCCGGGAATCCAATCATAGACCCCCGCCCGATTTGGACTCCGCCCCGTCATCAGTCCAACCCGAGAGGGCGAGCAGACCGCCGCAGTAGAATAAAAATCGGTAAAACGCATTCCCTCTGCGGCCAACTGATTCAGATGGGGTGTTTTAATATGCGGATGTCCATAACATTCCAGATCGCCATACCCCAAGTCATCACAAAGTAGAACCACAATATTGGGGAGGGTGGATTTCGAAAAAGCTGATCCCGTAAGCACCATCAAACCTGCAGCTAATACTAATTTCTTCATTCCATCACGTCCCCAATTTTATACCATTAAAAAACACCCGTACGCAGCATACGCATCCCGTCCAGATATGATTAAGCGAACCTACCCGCCATCGCGCAACGCGTAATGAAGAAAGTTCGCTACTAT
>JBAHZU010000113.1:0-11746 GCA_037132875.1 Pontiella sp. | reverse complement strand
TGGATGCCGTAGTCGAAAATTCGGGCAAACGGATTGACGGTCGCACAGCGGATCAGTTGCGTTCTGTGAAAATTACCAAAGATTTTATCACCTCGGCCAAAGGGTCGGTTCTTATTGAAATGGGGAATACCCGGGTCATTTGTAATGCCAGTGTGGAAGAAAATGTACCGGGCTGGATGCGCTATCAGAAAGTGCCCGGGGGATGGGTGACCGCCGAATACAGTATGCTTCCGGGAGCCACGCAGACTCGCACGCAACGGGAAGCCACTAAAGGTAAAATTGGTGGACGCACCATGGAGATTCAGCGGCTCATTGGCCGTTCGCTTCGTGCGGTGGTCGACCTGAAAAAACTGGGCCGCCGCCAGATTTATCTCGATTGCGATGTCATTCAGGCCGATGGCGGAACTCGCACGGCCTCGATTACTGGCGCGTATGTTGCGCTCAAGCTGGCCATTAAGCGCCTCATGGATGAGGGGCTCCTTAAAGTGGATCCGGTGACGGAAGGGCTTGCGGCGATCAGCTGCGGAATTCATAAAAAGACCCCCATTCTCGACCTTTGCTATTTGGAAGACTCTGCCGCGGAGGTAGACGCAAATTTTGTTATGACTGAGTCCGGAAAAATCATCGAAGTGCAGGGCACCGCCGAAGGCGCGCCGTTCAGCAAAGATGAGTTGATGGAAATGATGACGCTGGCCGAAAAGGGGATCGGTGAGCTGGTTGAGCTTCAAAAGAAAGTTATTGGCTGATTTTTAAGGCCGGTACGTTGAGCGACCGTCAGATAGTGGAACCCAAGAAATAGATTAACGAATCAAGGGAGTTTTATGAACGTTTTAATCGCTTACTCCAGTAAAACCGGCAATACCCGAAAGCTCGCGGAAGCGATTCATTTGGCGTTGCCCAATGCGGATCTCTGTCCGATGGGCAGTGTGCCGAATCGTAATATGTATGATATGGTTTTTGCTGGTTTCTGGGTTGAGGCTGAAAATGCCTGTGGAGAAGCCCGTAAATGTCTCAGCAAACTGGGCGGAAAGCCGGTGGCATTATTTGCCACGCTGGGCGCATATCCCGATAGCCAGCATGCCCGCGATAGTCTGACTGCTGCTGCCAAAGAAATTCCGAATGGTACGGTGGTCGATTCCTTTATTTGCCAGGGTGCGATTGATCCCGACATGATTTCATGGATGAAGAAGTTGCCGCAGGACGACGATAATGCCCCGACAGATTCCCGTCGTCAGCTCTGGAAGGATGCTGAAACGCATCCGGATGATCACGACCTGAAGGCGGTTGCTGACTGGGCCATTGCTACCCTCGAAAAACAGAAAGCCATGGCGTAAATTTTCGGCCGCTGGAAAAGAGAACGGGCGCGCTCATCTGGAGTTCGCGCCCTTTTGTTTTCTTTATTTATCCCCTAAAGTAGGGTTGCTAATTTTGCCGCATCTATTTCGATTTAAGTCCTTCGGAGTAAGCTCCTCCGCCGTAAGGACTCGGATTTCGTATTTGCGATCCACTTGGCCACTGCATGGGGGATCACATGTTTGCGGTGACGGCGGTGGCGAACTCGGAACAGGCCAATCTCGTGGCATCCTGCATCATGTGGGAAAAGTCGGCCGTGACGGTTTTGCGGCGGATTGCACCGTCAATCCCCTGAATCACCAAGTCGGCGGCTTCGGTCCATCCGATATAGCGGAGCATCATTTCTGCGGACAGGATCAGCGAACAGGGGTTCGCGATATCCTTGCCTGCAATATCTGGAGCCGTGCCGTGGGTGGCTTCGAAAATTGCTTTTCCATCCACATAGTTAATATTTGCGCCGGGAGAGATTCCAATGCCGCCCACGCAGGCCGCGAGCGCATCTGAGCAATAGTCTCCATTGAGATTGAGGGTGGCGATTACATCGTAGTTTTGCGGTTTGAGCAGGATGTTCTGCAGGAAGGCATCGCAGATGCAGTCATTAATTTCGATCTCCACACCGGTCTTTGGATTCTTTAGTTTATAGACCTTGGTCTCTTGGTCGAATTCAGCGCCGTATTCTTTTTCCGCCAGCTCGTAGCCCCATTTGAGGAACGCGCCTTCGGTAAACTTCATGATATTACCCTTGTGGACTATCGTGACTGATTTCCGGTTGTTATCGATTGCGTAATCAATCGCCGCCTTGATTAAGCGGGTGGAGCCATCTCGCGAAACTGGTTTTATGCCAATACCAGAGGTTTCCGGAAAGCGGATGTTGGTCACGCCCATTTCGTTTTGGAGGAAATCGATTACTTTTTTCACATCGGCGGTGCCTTCCTGCCACTCGATGCCGGCATAGATGTCTTCCGTATTTTCGCGAAAGACGACCATATCCACTTTATTTGGGCAGTACATCGGGGACGGTACGCCGTGGAACCATGTGACCGGGCGCTGACAAACATAAAGATCGAGTTCCTGGCGGAGAGTTACATTGAGGCTGCGGCGTCCGCCGCCGATCGGCGTGGTGAGCGGTCCTTTGATGGCCACCCGATAATCCTCGATCGCCGTCAGAGTTTCTTTCGGAAGCCAAGTGTCTTCGCCGTATACCGCATTGGCTTTTTCGCCGGCATAAACTTCCATCCATTGGATTTTCCGCTCGTGGCGGTAGGCTTTTTCTACTGCGGTATCGACGACCTGGATCATGGCTTGCGTGATTTCTGGCCCCACGCCGTCGCCTTCAATAAAGGGGATGATCGGGTGGTCTGGAACGGTCAGTTTTCCATATTCAAGCTGGGTGATCTTTTTGCCGGTTTTTGGAACCTCAATCTTATCGTAGCTCATTTGAATCCCTCAAATTTAGATGCGTATTAGAGTAAATAAATAAATATGATAACAATTTAAATGTAAAGCGGAACGGGCCCTAAATATTTCCCAAAAATTAAAATGAAGCACGGGCATATTCTGAGCGTAGGCGGGGGATATAGTGGCGTATAAATAAGGGGAAAGAAGGCTTTGTCTTCCACTTTCGATCTTGATTCTCCGATCTACTTTGGATTGAGCTTCCTCGAAGTAGGCATCTACGCTGTAAGGACTCCCAACTTGTATTGGGGAGAAATTTAGCAACTACATTTTTTAAGATGAACGGTGGAGGTGCATCTTCGTTTTGATCCCCGAAAAGATAGTTCCACTAAAATGCGTAGATAACTTTTGCTGATAGGTTATGGGAGTTGAAGTCTTCGCCAAACAACTCATCAAAATCGAGGCGAAGAAGTACATTGTTTTTTGTATTTTTCCCCCGATTAAAGAAGGTAAATCCTATTCCGAGGCGAATGGAATCTTCATCGAGGAGCGGGTAGGCGATTCGGTAGTCGTTCTGGCCGCCGACCAACTGATAGGAAAGGTCGCCGGGCTCGGGGTTAAACTCGCGGATCCAGTGGGCGCGGCCTTCAATCTTGAAGGCAAAGTGTTCCAGTGCGGTGGTGTTTAGCATCGCGATATTCACGCCAAGGCTTCCTGCAAGCGAATCGGCATCGAAGTCGTCGAAGGTGCGGGGGACGGCTACGGAGCTTGTTTCTTTGAAGGCTTCCTGTTGATAGGCGGTGTAGCGGATGGAGGCTTCGGGGGTGATGACGGCTCCAATCCTTGGAAGTTCAATGCCAATTCCTCCGCCTAGATAGGCGCTGAAGAGATGGGCATCGAATTCGCCATCGAGCTGAAGTTCGGAAGCGGTATGGGATTCAACCGCGTTAAAGCCGTAGGCGAGTCCGGCATTCAGATAGGAGTAGTCTTTTCCAAGGGTTGAATAGAGTGCGGCCTGAAAGGCATTCATGCTTTGTTCGGCATTATTCTCGGTGTCGATGGAATAGTTTCCGGCTCCGCCGCTGATGCCCACGAGCAGCGATCCGTAGCTTTTGTCCATTCCCATTGCGCCCCCGTGAATTGCCGCATCGTATTCGGCGTTTAGATCCTGCTGATTGCGGTGATAGAACTGCCCATAATATTTGGCCCAGAAGTTCCAGTGGTCTTCCCCGGTAGAGCCTTTCGCTTTTTGGAGCCGTTGTTGAGCCCGGAACTCGGTGCCGCGCGAAAGGGAGAGGCTCATGGCTGCATCCAGTCCTTGTTTGGCCACTTGAAAGGTATTCATGGTGGCTAGATAGGTTTCTTCGACGAGAGCCTTGGATGCATTGGCTCCTAGGTTATTGAGAATGATATTCATTTCCGGCGAAGCCAGATTTTCCAATTCGCCGGCCAGTTCTTCGAGTTGACCGGTTGCATTCCAGTAATTACTCAGCGAGAGGGTGGTGAATTGGAAGGCAATATCCGTTCCTGTAAATGCTTCCACATATGTGGTGCGTCCAGTGATGGATGAATCCTCCGTCAGTTTTACCGTGGAATTTAGATTGCTGGTATTCACCAGTCCACCATCGGCCGTAATTAAAACGACCGTGTTGCTGCCGCTGGAAAAGCTGACGAAGGTGGCATCGACATTCAGCGTGCTGTTGCTCTCGAAAGACAGGCTTCCGGCGATGTCCATGAATCCGCGGGCATTTGCGCTGATTTTGAAATTCAGTTCCGCACCACTGAGAACCGCCACATTGCCAGAGGCTTCGATGAGACCTTGTCCGATATCCACCACGGAGTCGTTTCCCACTTCCAAGGCTTGGAACTGCGCCACACTGTTGGCATCCGAAAGGACAAAGCTGGAGTTGATGCTCAGGTCCAGATCTTCGGTGAAGATCATTGTTCCGTCGCTGATGGTAACATGGTGGAAGGCGCTGTTCGCGAGATTGGTAATCGTTACGGTTCCGCCTTGTTGAGTGATGTTGTTTGCAACGGTAATGTTCGTGATGGTAACAAACTGTGTGCCATTGCTTGAGGCATTGTAAAACTCGATCGATTCGAAATCGCCGCCCTGCAGATTTAAAATATTGATACCGGATTCTGTGGTGGAGCTGTAGAGGCCGCCGTCGTTGTAGTCGCCGCCGTATGAGGTTAGGTGACTGTTTTCGAGCCAGACGGCATGGGTGTCCGAGCCACTAAACGTGCCATTATAGTTGGTGATGGAGGAACCTCCAACGGCCCGCAATCCATAGCCGCCTTGAGTAACGTTCGTGCTGCCTTCCCCGGCGGCGCCACCTTGGAAGGTGCCATCTTTGATTTCGAGACTCGAATTGGTGGCATAGATCGCGTCGCCGCCCGAAGCATATGCGGAATAGGTGCCGTATGCGGTGGCTTGGCCGCCCCCTCCGCCGGTGATGCTGGTGTTGGTGATGACTGCGGAGGAGTTGTAGAGTTCCATCCCGTTTCCGCCGATGGCCAAGATGTCGGTCTGGAAGCCGTTGGCCCCTCCGGCCGTGCCGCCGAAGATGAAGGAATCGGTTAGTTCGGCGTGGGTTCCGTTCGCAAGGACTAGGCCGCTGGAACCCGAGGTGTTTAGGGGGGTGATTGCTCCCGGAAGGGGAGGTCCGTTTGTGCTGCTGGAATCCGTGGTGATGGTTTGCCCTGCGAAGATGGCCGAGGAAATGAATGCGGTTTTTACATTGGAAAGGATGGCGCCTTCGCCGCCCTGCCAATCGTTGGTTCCAATGTTGTAGGTGCCGCCGGAGAAGGTGCCTCCCGTGATGTTCAGTGTGGTGCCATCGGAGACGGATAGGGCCGTGGTGTTGGAACCCATGAGTATGCCATCTGTGCCCGCCGTGAGGTCGAACGTGCTGAAGTTGTTGTTGATGTTGATGAAACCATTGATGGTTCGGGTGAGGTTGATTGCAGTCGTGGTTGGGCTCAGTATGGTGAGGTCTGACGTGCCATCTTGCACTGAAGTGATGGTTGCTCCATTAACGCTCCCGTAAGCATCGCCCGTGACGATATTGTCTTGCGCGTACGATGCGGCCAGGGATAAAAAAAAGGCGAATGCCGCAAGCGGCATCACCTTGTTTCCACATCTGCCCAACAGGTTCCGTGTTGAATGGTTTTTCATTAAGGAACAACTCCTGGTCTGTGATTCTATTGTAGTAAAAGTTACTTAATCTTTTTCTTGGGTACGAGAACCGCATTAATGAAGCGACCTTGAAGGCGCGGCATCTGGTCGACCGAAGTAATGTCTTCCGTATCTTTAATGACGCGTTTCATCACTTCAAGTCCAAGCTCTCGATGCGCATTTTCGCGGCCACGGAACATCAGCGATAGTTTCACGCGGTCGCCATGCTCGATGAATTTTCGGAGGTTACGCATTTTGGTGTCGTAGTCGTGATCGCCAACATTAACGCGGAATTTAACCTCTTTGAGCTTGGTCTGCACCTGGTGCTTTTTCTGCTCTTTCTTCTTTTTTTCTTGGTCGTACTTGTATTTGCCGTAATCCATGATTTTACACACGGGCGGCTTACCGTTGGGGGTGATTTCAACCAGATCAATCCCGTACTGTTTTGCGCGATTCAGGGCGTCGCCTGTTTTCATAACGCCCATGGGTTCCCCGTTAGGGTCAATCACGCGGATTTCCGGCACACGGATTCTATGGTTGATCCGTACCTGTGGCTCGCGCTGCTGCCGTCCTCTGAAGTTTTGCTTACTAATCTGAAACCTCCATATCTACTGTTCTTTTATCCAGCACTTCTTCTTTGAGCTGGGCGATGAACTCGTCTAAACCACACGCACCTTTCATGCCTTGAAGGCGGTGGCGCACGGCAACTTGTCCGTTTTCTTGCTCTTGTTTACCTATAATGAGCATATAGGGCACTTTGTCGAGCTGGGCATTCTTCACTTTTCCGTTTAGTTTGCCCTGTTTTTTATCAATGGTAACGCGAAATTCTTCGTTCCGTAGTTTGGAACATATTTCTTCTGCATAGTCGAGCTGCTCGTCGGACAGCGGCAGAATCCGCACCTGTTCCGGAGCCAACCAGACGGGGAAACCGCCAGCATAGTGCTCGATTAGGATGCCGAAGAAACGTTCAATACTGCCGAATAGGGCGCGATGCACCATGTATGGGCGGTGGGCTTCTCCATCCGCGCCGATATATTTAAGGTCGAAACGCTCGGGTAGGTTGAAGTCGAATTGGATTGTCGAGGTTTGCCATTCGCGGCCGATGGCATCTTTCACCTTCAGGTCAATCTTTGGACCGTAGAATGCGCCCCCGCCTTCGTCGACTTCATAGGGGAGCCCTTCCGCCTTAATTGCGGATTCGAGCGATTTGATGGCAACATCCCAGCGGGCGTCATCGCCCACTGCTTTTTCGGGGCGGGTGGAGAGATAGGCTTTCACTTCGGTAAAGCCGAAGGTTTTCCAGATAAAGTTGCAGAAGCGGATGACTTCTTTCACTTCATCTTCAATTTGTTCTTCCGTGCAGAAGATGTGTGCATCGTCTTGGGTGAAGCCGCGAACGCGGAAGAGGCCGTGAAGTGTGCCAGCTTTTTCATAGCGGTAAACGGTGCCCAGTTCTGCCCAGCGCAGCGGCAGCTCTCGGTAGGAGCGCAGGCCGGATTTGTAGATCTCCACATGAAACGGGCAGTTCATTGGTTTGGCAAAATATTCCTGCCCGTCCACATCCATGGCGGCAAACATGCCTTCGCGGTAGAAGTCGAGGTGGCCGGAGGTTTCCCACAGGTTGGCCTTGCCGATGTGCGGAGTGTAGACAATGTCGTAGCCGTTTTTGAAGTGTTCCTTTTTCCAGAAGTCTTCAATTATGGAGCGGATGCGGCCGCCTTTTGGATGCCAGTTCACGAGGCCGGGGCCCACTTTTTCGGAAATCGAGAACAGGTCCAGTTCTTTTCCGAGTTTACGATGGTCGCGTTTCTGCGCTTCTGCGATCTGTTTCTGGTAGAGCCGCAATTGTTTCGGATTGGTGAAGGCGGTGCCATAGAGGCGCTGCAACATTGGGTTGGTTTCATGACCCCGGAAGTAAGAACCCGCAATGTTCATGATTTTAAACGTGCGGAGTTTTCCGGTGCTTTCCACGTGTGGGCCTGCGCAGAGATCCATGAATTCGCCGCAGGTATAGAAGGTGATATCTTCGCCTTCCGGAATGTCGGCCAGGCGTTCCAACTTGTATTTTTGGTCTTTCAATAATTCTTTGGCTTCGTTGCGGGAGACGATTTTGCATTCGAACGGAAGATCTTCCGAAACGATCGTCTTCATTTCCGCTTCAATGCGCTCGAAGTCTTCCGGCGTGATGCGGGCTTCGAGATCGAAGTCATAATAGAAGCCGTCTGCGGTCGATGGGCCGATGTCGAGCTGTACATTTTCAAAAAGTCGGCAAACCGCAGCTGCCATAACGTGCGCCGTCGAGTGGCGCAATTGATCCAAATTGCTCATTTAGTATTTCATCCTGTAGAAAGAATCTGCCGTAAAAGAGCGTAAATATAGGGAGTTGCCTCTAGGGTGTCAATTGGTGGTCGTGTTAAATAAGCTTCAACATTTAGACCGGTCGGTATTCATTTAGGGGGATCTCTCGGGTGTGTGCATCTTCTTTATCAATATTTAAATAAGATTGTGGACGCAGGGGCATTGTATTAAACTGGCGTTTTGTTTAAGGAGTTAAATTTATGTGCAGATATCTGGTATTACTCGGTGTTCTATTGAGCTTTGGTTGTGTCTCTAAGCAGGACGGCGCATATAAACCCTATAAAAGCAGAGAAAAAAAGGCCCTTGCTCGTGTGGATCGCTCGATTGAGATGATCGATGTGCAGACGAATTTTAATGCCTATGTGGGTGCGGAGGTTGTGTGGGCGGGCATTATTGAGGAGATTCAATTTAAGGAAACCGAGCGTACCATTCAGGTGGCCTTCAGTATTGATCACCGGGAGTTTGACTGGATGGATCATGGCGGAAAAGCTCCCTATCGGTTGTCGGCTGAGGGGCAGGGGAGATTTCGAGCAGGCTGGGCCGTGGATAAACCGGCACGCATCAGCAATCTGAAGACGCTGGCAAAGCCCGGCTATATGATTCTGATCTATGGTACCCCTTACCGACTGGAAGACGGTCTGGTTCAACTCGTTGCAACTGCTGTTCGCCCCATTAAGGAGGATGAATTTAGCATTTCAGCTCCGCCGTTTGAGCGTATGCCGGACGTTTCCGACTAAAACTTATAGAGCAGGCTCGTGAGAAACGCTTTGTCGTGATAGCCCTTATCATTATAGAGAACTTCGGTGTCTCGATCGAATCGGTATTCCAGGCGGACAAAAACGTCTCGAACGAGCTTGTTTTCAATACCCGTGGAAAAGATGAAGTGATAATCCTCCAGATTTCCGAGGTGAGTATATTTCTGAGTGAGTGCCAGCGTATTGAGGATGTCCCATCTAAATGAGACATCTAAAATGAATTTAGGCTCGGAAACAGACGTGCTCGTTGAGCGGGAGGAATCCAATCGTTCATAGGCGTGGTAGCCTCCTCCTGCGGAGGTTGAAAGTTTTAGTTTGGAATCTTTTCCAAACCATTTAATCCCCATTGCGGCAGTCTGTAGAAATTCGTTTTCAATCCGGCGGTTATAGTCGCGTTGGTAGACTGTTTTTGCGGAGGAAAATAGATTTTTGTTGTTGAAGGTGTATTTGTAGTTTTGGGTCAGGTTGAAGAAGTCGTCGCGTACTGAGTCTTCATCTTCGCTATAGCGATAGGTCCAAGTCCATTTTAAATGGTTGCGTTCGCTTTTCCAAGTCACATTTCCGTACAGCTTGTACGTTTCATATTTTTCTTCTGAATAATTTCCGTTGCTGTTGGTGCTGGTTTTTTCCCGCACGGCAATGGCTAAGCCCGCTTGACCCGACCACTTGCTTTTCTTCTTTTTGGTGATGGTTTGTTCCTTCTTAACCGGTGGCAGCTTCGTTTTAGAGTTGTCGTCTTTGGCGATTACTTTGACGGGAGCTGAAACTGCGGCACGTTTTTCATGATGAAGACGAATTTCCATGACATCGCTCGGGCGGAGGCTAACAGCGCCAAAGATGGCGGATTTAAAATCGATCTGTTCCTTCGACTGCTTCAGGATTTCTCCCGTCAGGATATCGCCATTATTGAGCAGAATCGTATCTTGCGCTAGCCCCGTTTGGGCCGCGATGAATGAGAGCAGTAGGATGGAAGTCAGTTTTTTCATAGGGGACTATTCAACGTTTTAAAATAGCGGGCCAAGCTAGCTGTTTGATTTTATGGGGTCAATGCCTTCAATCGTAAAACACGCGTTTTAAATGGGACGAAATAGGACGCGGGTTTTGGACGCAGTTGCGAGCCAGTATATTGGATTAAATCGTAGAGATTGTTTTCCCAGATTATCGAAATAAGATTTTGCTGCTCGGAGCAGAGTCAAAAAAAGCCCGCTACAGAATAGCGGGCCCCTTTTTTCAAACCTCGGAATTTTTTCTAGCGGGCAGGCGGGGCATGCACGCAGCCTTTGTGCAGGGCATGTGCGCATTCCATCCAGATTTCAGCAAAGGTCGGGTGGGCATGGACGGTGTTGCCCAGCTCTTCGGCCGTGATTTCTTCGCGAACGGCAATCACCATTTCGCTGATCAGATCCGTGGCATGGGGGCCCACGCACTGGGCCCCAAGGATGATGTCGCTGTCCTTATCGGCGAGGATTTTAACAAAACCTTCGGTTTCATTGGCCGCCTGTGCTTTGCCGAGGGGTTTGAAATGGAATTTCCCCACATTGACTGAGCGGCCTAGTTTTTTGCATTCGTCTTCGGTCAAACCAACGAGGGCCACTTCTGGAGAGGTAAAGATGACGCCGGGAATGACTACCTCTTCAATTTTCTCTTCGCCCTTCATGATGTGCTCACAGGCATACAGCGCCTGCGAGGTGGCAGCGTGGGCCAGCTGCATGCGGCCTGAAACATCGCCGATGCAATAAATATGATCCACATTGGTACGGCTGAGTTCATCGACGTCCACATAGCCGCGCTCGTTGATGTTCACGCCAGCGGCTTCGATATTGAGGCCATCGAGAACGGGACTGCGGCCAATGGCCACCAGTAGCATATCGGCTTCGATTGTTTGGTCGCCGGCTTTGGCGGTGACGCTGGCTTCCGAGGCTTGAATCTCCTGCATCGCATCGCCGGTCAGCAGGGTCATGCCCAGCTCGCCTTTCATATGTTTTTTAACCACATTGCGGACATCTTTATCGAGTAGCATCAGAATGTCGGGCAGTAATTCAACAATCGTTACCTTAACGCCGAGACCGGCCGCCATGCAGGCGAGTTCGGAGCCAATGTAGCCGCCGCCAAGAACCATTAGGGTTTTGGGCAGTTCGTCCAGTTCCAAAAAGGCACGGCTTTCAACAATCCGCTCGTGCTTCGGAATGAAGCCCGGAACGGTGGACGTGGAGCCAGTGGCAATGATAATATTTTTTCCGGTAATGGTTTCGGTGGATCCATCCCTTTTTTTAACCGCAACCGTATTCGCATCGCGGAAGGAACCCGTGCCCTCTAAAAGGGTGACACCATGGGATTTGAGCAGATAGCCAATGCCATTCTGCTGGGTCTGGATGATGTCGTCCTTCCGTTTCTTCATGGCCGGATAGTTGATTTTTGGAGTCCCAACGGTAATGCCGAACGATTCCGCATGCAGGATTTTCTGATAGACTTCTGCGCCAGCAATGAGGGTTTTGGTGGGGATGCAACCGCAGTTAAGGCAGGTTCCCCCAAGCCATTCGCGTTCGATAATAGCTGTTTTTGCGCCTAATTGAGCCGCTTTGATGGCCGCCGGATAACCGCCGGGGCCTGCACCGATTACAATTACATCAAAATCCATAATTCGTACTCTCCTGTAAATAGTGTTCGGAGTATTGGTATTTTATTTTGTTGGAGTCAATCCCAAGCG
>JBAHZU010000050.1:0-17690 GCA_037132875.1 Pontiella sp. | reverse complement strand
TAAGCCATTGCGGATTCAACCGCGGCTAATAGATCTTTGAGCTCCACCGGCTTATAGAGCACGTTCTCTGCTCCGAACTTTTTAGCCATCGGCAGGAAATCCAATGGCACGGCATGCATGCCTCCGGAGATGGCAATCACCGGAATATCCACTCCTTTACCTCGTATGGCCATGATCACTTCAAGGCCGTCGGTTTCCGGCATCATGATATCCGTAATCACGAGATCGACCCGTTCAGATTCCAACGCACGAAGCCCCTCGCGTCCATCCCTAGCCACCACCACCTCATAGCCTTTACCGGTTAAAAATCGGTAAAAAACACTACGAATGGTTTCATCGTCGTCAATGATCAGAATGCGGGCCATATCCGTTCTCCTTAAAATCTATTTCGCAGGTAACTATACCGAACGGGATTCATCAAGCATTTCCCTTACGCTTTGTAACATTTGCAAACTTCCGACTGGTTTTTCTAAATATCGAAAACCATTCATTTGAATGGTTTCATGCACCTCGGGTCCATGAGAATACCCACTGCAGAGTAACACGGCCAATGGCCCCGCCTCCCGCGCCTTACAGGCAAGTTCCAAGCCATTTCCATCGGGCAGTATGATATCCGACAGAAGAAGTTCCACCGGCGTCCGTTCCAACTCAGCACGCGCTTCTTCCACGCTACCGACTGCAACGACTGAATACCCCGCATCACCTAACATGCGTTGCATTAGATCCCGCAGAACAACATCATCCTCCACCACCAGCACCGCTTCTCCATGCCCTTCTAAAGATCGGTCTGACTCTTTGGGCCGCTCTTCTTCCAAATTTTTCACATCGTTCCAGTCCCCGCCCTGAAGATAAATACGAAAAATCGCCCCCTCACCCACCTTGCTCTCAACCTCAATGTGCCCTCCGTGTTGTTGCACAATTCCATACACCACAGAAAGTCCAAGTCCAGTGCCTTCACCCATACGTTTTGTTGTGAAAAACGGCTCAAATAGGTGTTCTCGAACATCATCACGAATACCACAGCCCGTATCCCGCACTTCAAGACAGACCTGAGTCGGCCCTAAACGGCCACGTTCCTCACGTTTATTAGACTCCGCCACCACATTATACGTTTTCACCAGTAGTCTACCGCCATCAGGCATCGCATCGCGTGCATTAATGAAAAGGTTCAGGATAATCTGCTCAATCTGGCTAAGGTCAGCTCGGACCGGCCTCACATCAACCGCGAGATCAAAAACAAAACGGATGTGCTCGCCAATCAGCCTGCGCATCATCTTCTCGTTGCGCCGCACGACATCATTCAGATCCAGCACAGCATACTCAACACAATGCTTCCGACTCAGCGTTAACAGCTGTCGGGTCAAGTCTCCAGCTCTTCGCGCAGCGGTCCGAATTTCGGCCACATCGTCATACTGCGAGGTCCCTTTTTTCATATCTCCCAGCAAGATGCTACTGAACCCAAGGATCGACTGGAGAATATTATTAAAATCGTGCGCAACTCCTCCCGCCAAGCGACCGACCGCTTCCATTTTCTGAGCCTGCCGCATCTGTTCCTCCAGCTCCACTTGCGGGCTCACATCGCGCAGCCCAACCGCATAGTTCATGATGTTACCCTCACCATCCTTCACGGGAGCAAAAGCGACTTCCGCCGTATAGTAGGTTCCATTTTTGTGCCGGTTAATAATGCGGCCACTCCATGATTCGCCGGACCGGACCGTTTTCCACAGACCATCATAAAATAGCTTCGCATACCGATTACTTTTCAGGATGGAAAGGTTCGCCCCAACCGCCTCCTCCCGTTCAAACCCGGTAACTGTCTCGAACGCCGGATTCACATATTGAATAATCCCGTTCAGATCGGCAATAACGATGGCCTCGGCCGATTGATTAATTGCGGCAGAGAGCCGAATGTACTCCTCTTCGAGTCCCTTTCGATCCGATATATCCTGATAGGCGCCCAATACACCGATAACCTTTCCCTCGTGGTCACGCATCGGCACTTTGCTCGTGCTGACCCAGCATGCGTTTCCTCCAGAGCGGGGTTGCAGTTCCTCAATATTGAGCCGCTCAAGTCCCGTTGCCATCACCTCCGCATCATCCTTCCGATAAAAAGAAGCCTCATCCGCACTCCAGTTCAAGTCATGGTCTGACTTGCCTACCACATCCTGCGGCCCGTCAACCCCGGCGTCTTTCGCAAAGGCCACATTGCAACCCTGATAGTTTAAATCCGTATCTTTCCAAAAGACGCGGGATGGAATGGTGTCGATGATGCTACGCAGAAAAGTTTTCGATTCCGCTAACTTTTCCTCCGCCGCTTTGCGCTCGCTCACATCCACAAAAGCCCCGAGCACACCCATTATATCTCCATCCACATTGACCAAGGGCACCCTACTTATGAGCAACGTTCTAGTTTCTCCTGTTTTCGTGCGTAGAATATGTTCCCCATTCAGACTCGACCCTCCCGAACGGAGCACCTCAAGTTCCACCGCCCGACACTCTTTCGCAATGCCCTCGTCCTGCACAACAAATTTATAATCCTTACCCATAATATCTGCCGCATCTTTGAATCCAAGTGCATCGAGGAATGTGCGATTAGCCCCCAGATAATTCAGATCCAGATCCTTCCAGAAGACCCCCACCGGAATCATATCCAAAATCGTCCGCAAGAATTGCCGCGACTGACCCAACTCCGTCTCCATTTCAAAACGCTTCGTCACATCCCGGGCCACCCCATGAACCGATTCCAGCTGGCCGGCCTCATTCCGGAATCCCCGGCTCACGAGTTCCATCCAGCGCGATTCTCCATCCTTCCGCGTAATTTCAAAACAGATCGTCTCCGGCACCCGCCCACCGGCCGGTCGTTTCCGGAACCGCTTGCGAATCATTTCGTGATATTCAGGTTTGATCAACTGCAAGACATTGGTCCCGAGAATCTCAGACTCGGAATATCCGGTAATCGCCTCAATCGCCGCGTTGGTGTACGTATAATTACCCTGATCATCCAGCTGAAAGATCACATCGTTCGTGCTGTCAACAATATGCTGCAACTGCTGTTGTGCCCGCAGGACCGCCGCTTCCGCTGCCCGCCGCGTAACCGCCGGCTTCAATCTCCCTCTGAGCACAAACAGGAGCAACGGGATGACCCCCGCCAGCCCAAGAACCACCTTAACCCAGATCGGCACGGACGGGATCCACGATGAACGTCCTCCAAACCAATACGAAACCCGCGTGTGAAAATAGGAATTTTCATCCTTTTTCCAAAGCCCCATCTGGGCATCAATTTCTGCCAAGACCTCCGCATGCAACCCCTTTTTTGCCGCAAAATAAACCGACATCGGCGAAAATCGAATCGGCGTACCCAACAATCCGTAGTGCGAACCCTGCCGCAAGCCGAAATAACTGGGGACCACCCCCGCAATCACATCCTCTGCCGCAATCGCCGCAAAGATCTCCCGGTGCGATTCATACGCAACAAGGTCATAATTAATGCCGTAAGCATCCACCAACTGAATAAAGTTTTCCCCGTAAACATCCGCCCGCATCACCCCAATACGGCCCCGTTTAAGATCGAAGACGCTCTCAATATCCGATCCCCTACGCACGTAGATCTGTCCCCACACCTCCAGCACAGGCTCATCGGAATAATCCATAATTTTCGTGCGGTCCAACGTCTTCGTCACCGACATCACCAAATCGATCTCTTCCCCCTGGAGCTGCTCCAACGCCTCCGCCCTCGTCATCGGAATGAAAATCGGTTCCCAACGATGCTGATTCGCGGCAATTTCACGCAACAGATCCAGATTTAGCCCCTCCGTCCTCCCCGTTTCACTCGTGAAGTTCAGCGGGGCCATCTGAAAAAACCCTACCCGAATGGTCTGAACATCCGATTCCGCCCGCACCAAAGGTAGCAGTCCCCAAACCACCAAGCCAATCATCTGACGTATTACTCTTCTCATTCCAACCCCCCTGCCACAATCCCTTCAGAAGTATAAAAATAGCAAAAATAACCTAAAATAAAAATAATATAAAAATCGTCGCATATCTTAGCTCGGTCACTATCCTGCTCTCATGCTACCTCAATGGATTATCGAAAAGAAAAGAGACGGCGCGGAACTGGATTCCAAAGAAATCCGCACCTTCATCGCAGGCTATACCCAAGGCGACATTCCTGACTATCAAATGTCTGCCCTCGCAATGGCCATCTACTTCAAGGGGATGACTGCGCGTGAAACCGCCGATTTGACCCTCGCCATGATGGAATCGGGAAAGGTCATCGATCCTGCATGCATTTCCGGCTCCAAAGTCGACAAACACTCCACCGGAGGCATTGGCGACAAAATATCCATCCCCCTCGCCCCCCTCGTCGCCGCATGCGGGGCCACCGTGCCCATGATCTCCGGTCGGGGTCTTGGCATCACCGGCGGCACACTCGACAAACTTGAATCCATTCACAACTACCGCGTCGACCTCGCTGAACCCGAATTTTTCAAAACCTTGGAAAAGGTGGGTTGCTCCATGATCGGCCAAACGGCACACATCGCCCCCGCCGACAAAAAACTCTATGCCCTGCGCGATGTCACCGCCACCGTCCCTTCCATACCGCTCATTGTCTCCTCCATCATGTCCAAGAAAATGGCTGAAGGCATCGACGCCCTCGTGCTCGACGTGAAATGCGGATCAGGAGCCTTCATGAAAAACATCGAGCATGCCCGTGCCCTCGCCAAAGGCCTGGTCGACACCGGCGTTGCCATGGGCAAAAAAGTCACCGCCCTCATCACCAACATGAACCAGCCCCTAGGCACCACCGTTGGTAACGCCCTCGAAATTCAGGAATCGCTCGACATTCTAAAGGGGCAAGGCCCGGCCGACTCCCAAGGTCTCACTCTTGAACTAGCCCAACGAATGCTCTCATTAGCCTCTATTGAAGGGGCGGACCCCCTCGATGCCTTGCTCAATGGGACTGCTCTGGAAAAATTCAAACAGATGGTCCATTGCCATGGCGGCGACCTTGCGGCAGGGCTTCCAACCGCGGGAAATCAAATCCCCCTGCCCGCCCCGAAGTCAGGATATATTAGCCGCTGCGATGCCGAGGCCATCGGCCGCGCCTCCCTCCTGCTCGGAGCTGGACGCGCCAAGACCACCGATACCATCGACCATGCCGTCGGCCTTTCCAACCTTCGAAAAATTGGAGATCCCATCGAAAAAGGCGAACCGCTCTGCATCATCCATTCAAATGGGCACGAAAACCCCACCACCCTTTTCCAAACGTTGGAACCGGCCTTCAGCATTGCAGATCAATTCACCGCGCCTCCACCCCTCATTCTCGAAATCATTCACGGATAAAATCGAACCCGAAAGCCTCACAAACGGAGTCATTTCGGTGTTTGCACCGGATTTCCATTTTCAATAGTCTTTGAGGATCAACTGAAAGGGATATTTTATGTTCAAACAAACGGTACTTGCGCAGGCAGCGATCCTCCTTTTGGCCCGTTGCAAGACCCGTTCAACCCCACAACATGGCCGACGTTCAAAAAACCGAGCCCATCGACACTCAAAACAACCCAAAATGGAAATTACTATGTTTAAGAAAATAACAACAATCCTGCTCTACACCGCAGCAATCTGCCTGCTGTCCTCCTGTCAAATGAGAACTCCCAAGCAGCAAGCGTGGGTCAACCCAGCATTTAAAGACCACACGCTGGGCAAAACCATGGTTCTTGGAATGGGGAACAGCCAGGCGCTCAGTCGGCAATATGAGGCCTATTTTGTCAACAGTCTGCTTCCATATATCGACGCGGGCTCGCTGCGGGTAAGCATGGTGATAAAGGACAAGATCGATAAAGAGGAACTCGAATTATTTCTGGAGCAGAAGCAGGTAAAAACCATCATCGTGACCCGTGTCCTCGAAGGAACTAGCCGGGATCAGATCGTGAGCATCGGCTATGACATCTCGCCATATAACAACGGTTACTGGGGGTATTACAACCATGGTTATACCCTGCAGGCCAATACCGCCACCGTCACCAGCTACATGGAATATGTTCTTGAAACGAATATCTACGATGTTGAATCGGAGGCCCTAATCTGGAGTGGCAGAAAGAGCATCTTTGACGATCGTTCAGATCTGGCCAATATGGAAATCATCATCAAAGCCGTGGTGAAAGATCTCCACCATCAAAATATGCTGAACCAAGATTAAACTCATCCATCTATAAAAAGCAGTAGATATGAAGAAAACGGAGGTTTAACCAATTTGTTTTCTTCATGTCTCTCCTTCGGGGGGCTGATTCCACCGCATACTTCGGTTTGATCCCCTCGGAGTGGGTCTCTACGCCGAACTGCGAGCTCCGAGTTTCAGCCACCTTGGCCACGCAATTTTATTGAAGAAACTACGGGACCGCGGTGGCCAGCGGTCCAATCCAAATCTCCGTTATTTGGCTTCCAACACCACAAAGGTCGGAAGCCCCTGCACGCCAAAGTGGTTCATAACGGCTTGCGTGTTGGGGTGGGTTGGGTCTTCTGCCACCAGCTTAATGAAGGTGTATCCTTCCAGCCTCGCCTTCACCACGGCATCTTTAAACGTGGTCTTGTCCATGGTTTTGCAGTTTTTGCACCAGCTGGCCCAGAAATCGATAAACACCGGCGTTCCACTCGCGCGGGCCTTAGCCAACGCGTCCGCCAGCCCTTCGTTCGTGGCGCTATCGATGAGGATATGCCCCTCCTCGGTGCCCTGATCCAAGACCTCCGCAGGATTGAAGGCCCGGAAACTTAAATTTCCGTAGTAGAGCGCAAAAAAGATGATCCCAACACCGAAGGCATACTTAATGTATTCCATCCATTTTCCAGGCTTTGGAAGAAACGAGAGGCCCGCCCCGGCAAACGGCCACGGCAAGGCCATGCCTAGCCCAAGAACAAAAGGAAGAGCAAGCCCGGCCAGCGGATGGGCTTCATAAATATTGGTGGCAAGCAGGAGCACCGCAATCACCACCGGAGCCACGCAGGCTCCCGCCAACAAAGCAGCAACCGAGCCCATCCCCAAGGCCACCAGGAAACTCCCCGGCTTCTGTTCCCCGCCACCCAGCTTGGATTGGAAACGGGAAAAATCGATATGGAACACATCGAACATGGCCAACGCCAGCACGACAAAAATCACAGCAATACCCAGGTTAAACCACGGATTGGCCTGAATGGTCCCGAACTGAGATCCCGTCAGCACAACGATCACCCCCAACAGCCCGTAAACTAATGCAATACCCAAGCCATATGTTGTGCCCAGCGCAAAGCCGCGCCCCTTTGACCCCGCCTGAGCCCCGGCCCCAATAATGGCCACATTGATGGGAATCATGGGAAGAACACAGGGCGTGAGATTCAGCAGCAATCCACCCAGCAGAATAAAAACCAAGGTGAGCAACAGCCCGGACTCCTGCACAAAAGCCACCGGGTCGGTGAGGAATAACTTAAAACTACTGATCTTCTCGGTGCTTATTTTTCCTTCTGCCTCATCAATGAATTTCAGAAATTCATCGGCACGCAGATATCCCGCCGCGGAGCCTGTTTCTTGGAACGCCTCCAGCTCCGTCTCCCAATCGCCCAACATCGCCGGCGGTTTCTCCACCGCCGAAACCGCAGAAGGCTCAAGCTCCACGATCTTAGTCTGAGGAATAAAACAGAGCGTATCATTGCAGCCCCAATATTTCACACGAATGGATGCGGCTCCGTCACCCACTGGGTTCCAGGCAAATCGGGCGCTGAAGTTTTCCGCAAAGACGGGTTTCGGTTTTCCGGTGTTCGGATCAGTGATGCGTTGTGTGGGCGGAAGCGTTGTCGCGCTCTGTTCATTTCCCAAGGCATCGGTCACCGAAAAAGAATCGGCATAAAGATAATGCTCCGGCGGAATCGTGACCTCCACCGTAACCTGATCCCCCTCCAGTTTGACTTCAACTCCGAAGGGATCTCCAAACTGGCCAAACGAGGAGAGCAACAAAACACCAAATAACAAAAGTACAGACACCATTTTTTTCATTTAGAGGATTCCTATATTAATGTTTCCTTCGACACGTGGGTAAAACTATAGTTCATTAAATCAACGGTAAAAGAATTTATGGATAAAATAGGCTCCCAGAAAAAGACCGCGCTAAAGATTATTAAAATGCTTCAGCAGCAAGGCCATACGGCCCTATTCGCCGGCGGATGCGTTCGGGATGAGCTACTCGGCCGGGAGCCGAAAGATTATGACATCGCCACCGATGCCTACCCCGAGGAGGTGGAAGCACTCTTTCCCAAAACCCTGCCCATCGGCAAAGCCTTCGGGGTGATTGCCGTTATTGACGGCAAGAACATGGTTGAAGTGGCCACCTTTCGCGAAGAAGCTGGCTCGCTCGATGGCCGCCACCCCGAAACCATCCTATTTTCCGCCGCCAAAGAAGATGCCCGGCGCCGAGACTTCACCGTGAACGGCATGTTTTACGATCCAACCCAAAAACAGCTGTTTGACTATGTCAATGGGCAGCACGACCTGAAAGATCGAATCATTACCGCCATTGGGAATCCACGAGAACGCTTTCAGGAAGACCATTTGCGCATGATGCGCGCGGTGCGGTTTGTCCACAACCTGAACTTCACGCTGGATCCCGCCACCGAACATGCAATCCGCGAAATGGCTGCGCTGATCCAAAAAATCAGCGCCGAACGCATTGAAGCGGAATTCACACGCTTGCTCACCGACAGCGCCAAACCCGGCGATGCACTGAAACACCTGCACGAACTGGGGCTGATGCAATATATCCTTCCCGAACTGGTCCCCATGGTTGGGCAAGAACAACCCCCGCAGTTCCATCCGGAGGGCGATGTGTTTGAGCATACCTGCATGATGTTGAATCTGATGAAGGAAAAAAACAATCGGCCGGCCTCCTACTGTCCCCGCGAATTGGCCTACACGGTTCTCCTGCACGATGTCGGCAAACCGTCCACGGCATCCATCGGCCCGGGCACTGATGGGAAAGACCGAATCCGCTTTGATGGGCATGCATCGGTTGGTGCCCATATGGCGGAAGAAATACTAATTCGCCTAAAGTTTCCGAATATAGAGAAAAAAAGTATCAAGACGGCCATCGGCGGGCATATGCGCTTTATGGACGTGCAAAACATGCGTGCGTCCACATTGCGCCAACTGATTGGGGCGGAAACCTTTGATCTGGAGATGGAGCTGCATCGGCTCGATTGCCTGGGTTCGCACCGCATGCTCGATAATTTTGATTTTGTTCGGGGCTACCAAGAGCAAATGGCCAACGAGCCCATCCTGCCCGAACCGTTCATTTGCGGACATGATCTGATTGCCCTCGGCATTCGTGAAGGCCGCCGGATCGGGGAAATTCTAAAAGCAACCTATGAGGCCCAAATGGAAGATCAATTTTCCTCGAAGGACGCAGCCCTCGCCTGGATCAAAGCCCATTATCCCATAAAAAGTAGTGGCAATGCATAAAACGAAAGTCTGATCCCTGCATTTTTTAGGATGATCCGCCACGACCTTCATTCCAACACGTGGAAACCGCCCACATCTCTGGGGACCAACTCAAGCACGCCTTTATAAAGCACCACCTCAGCCTCCAACCGAATCCGAACGCCTTCGTCTAGCGCATCGCGTTCCTCTCCCGAAATGCGCTGATCCCAAAACAAGGCCAAAATGGTGCCGGACGCATCGGAGAAAGGATAGATGACGCCGCTCGGAATGGATCGGGGTTCCCCCAGCACCCCCTCCGCAATCAGCCAGCGGCCCGCCATCGCGGGCGTAATATCCCCGATCTGCATCCCTTGAGCGGGACCGAAATCCGGCATAACGGGCTGGAGATCATCGGCGTTCCACAGCTTCAGCTGTAATTTATTTTTATAAATGCTGATTCGGCCGGTCACTGCGAGCACATCGCCCACCGCAACTTCCGGCGACTCTTTCAGCCAGTGCACCACCTCAAGAGTTCCGCTCGGATCCTCCAGTATAATCTTATGCGGGGCGCGGGATCCGGGCTTCGGCTTCCAGACCGAGGAAACGGTTCCGAATACCGTCACCTGCACCTCCAGCAATTCCTCCGTAATCTCCGAAAGGTGGAACTCAGAGATGAAATCTTCAACGGGAGGTGCCTCCAGCAGTTCCACACGACGCGCCCGCATTCGCACCTCATTGCCTATGCCAATACTGAGGTGCCCAGTTGCAGACACGGGACTTCCAGCCTTTGGAAGTGGGCCGTGGGGTGGCTCCTTCGAAAAAACAGCCAGTGTGCCGGTTGCATCTTTGATCAGATAAAAGAACGTCTCGCTGCTTAGTTTCCGAACAGATGTTTCAAGCACGCCTTCCACACGGACCACGCTAAAGTTCATCGAGGGTTTAATGCTGCTGATCGCTATGAAGGGCGGTTCACGGTGCGTGGCATGGAACTGAAACGCAACGAGAGCAATGATGGCCGCACAAGCGACTCCCGTCCGAATCGCCTTTTTTTTGAATCGATTTTTCAACCGCATGCAGCAATGCGAACACCGGGATGCAGCCTCAACCAAGGTCCCGCAATGCGGACATTTCACCGGGCGATTTACACGGGTTGGAACGGTCATTGTTCAGCCCGTTAAAATGCTCCGAACAGGACACTTCCAAAAGATGAAATCGGCGATGCTTCGCGGAGGTCATCCACCGCTGCGCGAACATCTTCCAGAAGAAATGTGGCTTCGGTGTAGAGCTTGGCATCGCGGACGAGCAAGCCCATGGTGCCCTCACCATTGTTGATGGATTCAGTAATCTCGCGCACGGCAACCATCGTAGCCTCCATATTGTCATACAGCGTGGCATCGGCATAAAGTAGTTTCCCGAGCGTCCCTTCCCCCGAAACCAGCCGATTCGAAATAGTACGCAGAATGGCCACCATTTCCACGGCATCGTTATATACCGTTTCATCTGTCAACAGCTTACCCACGGTGCCTTCACCCCGCTTCACTTTGCCCACGATCCGTTTAATATCTTCCGTGATCATCACCATATTTTCATACATGGTTTCATCTTTCAGCAGTTTGCCCAGCGTGCCTTCGCCCGCAGCAACGGAATCGATCATATCCTGCAAACCTTCCACCGCGTGCCCCAGCTCCGCAAGCATATCCACCGGTTTCGCCCCGAGAACGATCACGGCGTCCCCGAGGATGGTCGCATTTTCCGGCCCTTCATAAATCTTAAGATTTTTTCCGCCGAGCATGGAGGCATCGACCACTTCAATCTTATAGCCATGGCGCAGAGTGATGGGTAGATCGAGCGAAACATAGACGCGTACCCGACGTTTTTCCAAGCTGGTTTGCTTTACGCGCCCCACATTCATGCCGCGCAAATATACGGCATCGCCTTCGCGCAGACCGCCGATCTCGGTAAAGACGAATTCGTACCGATAACTTTTATTCCATATTTTTTCATGGCTCAGCACAATCGTGAAAACCCCCAAGGCAATGAGCACAATGAACATTAAGAGGCCCACCAGAATCTCAATACTGACTTCACGTTGGAATTTATTCATGGCTTAACTCTTCCCATTTACCTTTTTTCGTAATGTATTGCGATTCGAGGAAACTCTGTACGGTTTCATTTTTCGACTTAATAAACTCTGCCGGCGTCGCATTTTCCACAATATGTCCCTCATGTAGCATCATAATCCGCGAACCAATAGCCAACGCACTGTGCAGGTCATGCGTCACCACCACGCTGGTGATCCCCAAATGCTCGCGCATATTCACAATTAAAGCATCAATTCGGCGAGATGTAACGGGATCGAGCCCGGAGGTGGGCTCATCGTAGAGCACAATCTTCGGGTCCATGATGATGGCCCGAGCCAGCCCCGCGCGTTTCTGCATGCCCCCGGAGATATCCGATGGAAATTTATCGCCGTCCTCACTGAGGCTCAGCAGCTCCAGTTTTTCATTTACCCGGCGGATAATTTCCTCTTCTGGCAACTTCGTATGCTCCCGCAATGGCAGGGCCACATTGTCTCGCACCGTCATCCATTGCAACAGAGCTGAACTTTGGAACAGCACCCCGAACTTAGAGCGAACCTCGCGCAACGCTCGCTGGTTCAGCAAATTGATGGCTTCTCCATCAATTGAAATGGTTCCGGAATCGGGAAGCATCAGACGAATCATATGCTTCAGCGTGACACTTTTCCCGGCGCCAGAAAGGCCCACAATGACAAATGTTTCCCCTTCGCCGACATTGAAGCTGACCTGATCCAGCACGGGTTTACGCCCAAATGCTTTGGTTACTTTGTCGAAGCGAATCATAGGTAGAATATCCTCGTCACCATGTACCCCACCACCAAAATGACGAGGAACGAAATAATTACCGCCCGCCGCGTGGCTTTGCCAACGCCGACCGCGCCTTCGGTGGTCATGAAACCCTGGTGGCAAGCCACCGTTGTAATGATGATCCCGAAGATAAATGCTTTAAAAAGCCCAACATAAAGGTCTTTGTTTGTGGCGAACTGCATGGCGTTATCCATATAGGACGTAACAGAAACTCCCAGCTGGGTGGTCCCCACAATGGCTCCTCCCAAAATCCCGAGAATATTGGTATAAACCGTCAGCACCGGCATCATAAGCGTAAGTGCCACCAAGCGAGGCATGACGAGAAAGCGATTGGGGTTAATGCTCATGACTTCCAGCGCCGCGATCTCTTCCGAAACGGTCATGGTGCCTAGCTGGGCCGCAATGGCGGACCCAACACTCGCCGCGATGATCAGCCCGGTCATGAACGGACCCATTTCACGAATCATCGATACGGACACGGCCGACCCAATATAAACCTCTTGGCCATACCGTTGCAGCTCCAATCCGGTCTGCAGTGCAAGAATCATTCCCGTGAACAGGGCCACCACCGAAATCACCGCCAAGCTTTTAATGCCCGTCACAAAAAGTTGGGTCATCGTTTCGTGACGGCTACGCTTGCCAAAAGCAAACTGGACGAACCAGCACGCTTCCATGAGCATGAACATGGCGTGCCCAGTGTGATGCAACAGCAAGATGATCTGCCCACCAACCCGTTCAGCCGAACGGACCGGATACTGCATATAGTCTATGAATAATTTGGCTATGGCTGTTTCTCCTCATCGCCAAACCACATAAAGAGGAAGCGATAGCTACGGTTATTCTCAATATTCTTATAGCCCACTAGGCCTTTGAGCAAGCTCCATTCAAACTGCTCTGGGCTTCGCTTCTGCCGGTATATCCCCCACAGCACGTGGTGCCCAATTTCGCCGCCCTCATTCACCCGGCGATAGAGCGTCCACCACGGTGCCCAGTTCCGTTCAATACCCGCCGTATTGCGCAGGGGCCAAAGTTCCAAGGCTCGAAATCTCGAGTGCTCCGCATTGCGCTCCCAGCTCATCAATGGCCAGAGTTTCCAATATTTGGATCTCGCCTCCCCCACTTCATACTCCTTGACGGCTTTGGTGACGACATCAGCTTGATAGTGAAAGAACGGGACCACTTTTTTGCTCCGGCGCTCGTGCTCCGCATAAGTGGTGACGCGGTTCCAGAAGATCGGCCAAAACATATATTGCTTGCGAAGCGTCCCCAGTTCTTTCTTTCCATAAAAGGGCCAGAAGATCCGCTTTTTTATCTCCCCATCGGCCAATTGGATAAACGGCCACGGCGCATAAACAATCCACTGTTTCTCACTCGCCATATAGCGAAAGAAGGGAGGGAACAGCCAATAATTATCGGCCTTCTCCGTTTTGATCTGCCCATAAATAGGAATAAAAATAAAGCCGCCGCCCGGATTGCGCTCATGGGTATACTTCACCGTGCTCAGCAGGGGCCAACCGTAGTATTTCTTTTCATACTCCCCCGCCAGCGTGTTACGGCTGTAGAATGGAAGCACTCGAAAACGGTCCACCTTTTCACCTTGCGTGCTGGAGATCAGCGGCCACAAAACGGTCCACGAATGCACGTCATTAATATCGCTGGTATACCAAATGGGAAACAGAACAAACGTAATCTTGTCCCGGCCCAGAAACTCGTAAATGGTCCCGCCCAGGGGGAAAATGGCCAAATAGTCTTCGTCCTCAGCCGAAATACCTTGGAAATAGAAGGGGAGAAGCCAATGGCGTTCGCGCTCAGTTTCTGGAGAAAACTTCATTGAATACCCGAAAAATAAGAAGCGGGCATACTGCTCGTCTTTAAAACCCTTTTTCGTGTAGAGCGGCCAAAGATAGTCCTTACGCCAGCGTTCCGGCCCAGTGGAGCTCGAATAAAAGGGACGCCAGGCATAGAACGACGCGCCGTTGGTGCCAACGGTATTGGCATAGAGCGGATCGCCATCGATGTCCGCAAAAGCGGCAACAGAAAAAAACAGGGCCAAACTAATCAACAACGTCTTCATTCATACCTCAACGCGTCAACCGGCTCCATCCTCGCCGCACGGAACGCAGGAAGCACCCCCGCAAAAACGCTGAATAGCAGAACGATCAAACAAACAGACATGACATCCGCCAGCGTGGTGCGTGCGGGCATTTGGCTGAATTGATAAAATTCAGCCGACATCAAGTTTGGGTTAAACCGCCGGAAAAAATTGAGAATCATATCCAGGTTCCTCGAAACCCATGTTCCAAGAAAAGCCCCCAGCAAACACCCAAATACCCCTTGAATGATGCCCAGAAAGAGAAAAATACCGACAATTTTACCCGAAGAAAATCCGAGTGCTTTCAGCAATCCGATTTCACCGGTTTTTTGCACACCCATCGTAATCAGGTTAATTGTCACACAGAAGGTGGCCACCAGCGAAATAAAGCAGAGCAACAGAAACATCATGTTCTTCTCCACGGCAAGCGTGCTGAGCATACTCTGATGAATCTCCATCCAGGAACGGAGGGTCAGAAATCGGAACCAGTTTAGCCCCCGATCTTCCGCAGCCGCTTCGTCCAGTTTCTCACGAATCAACGCTCCGATTTCATCGGCTTTATAAGGGTCGTCGATCATGATGCGTAGGGTCCGGACTCCAGCCTCTATTGCAAAAACATCCCGAGCCGTCGACAACGAAGAGATCATAAACTGGGAGTCCACCTCATACATATCCACCGAGAAAATTCCGCTTACAGTCAATTCAGCGGGCATCCGAATTTCGTCTTCGCTGACAAAACACTCTGGAGAATAAACCGTAAGCGTGTCGCCCACGTGCGTCCCGAGTTGCATGGCCAAACGACTGCCCACCACCACCGACTCATCTTCCGTCGGCAACTCCCCATCAATCAAGTACGACCCAATTTCAGAAATATCTTTTTCCAGCTCCGGATCAATCCCCCGCAACACCGCCGTAACCGCCTGACCGTAGCGGGTCATCATCACGAAGCCCTCAACGGCAGGAGCAGCCGCTTTCACCTCCGGAATATCCTTCAAAATCTCAAGCACACGCTCCGGAGCAAAAGCCGACTGGCTTCGGGTGGAAATCTGAAGATGCGAATCCAACTTAATCATATGTTCTTTATGCACATCATCAAAACCGGTCATCACCGAGAGCACAACGATCAGCACCGCCACGCCCAGCATGATCCCCATCATCGTCAAAACAGTAACAATCGATACCATGGAGCGTTTTGGCTTTAGGTATTTAATCGCTAGAAAAAGGGATATAGGCAGTTTCATCAAATCTCCAATAAATTAAGCCGGATATACTGGCAAAACCCGCCCAGAATGCAACATTTTCCCATGGGAGGAATTAATCCAGTGCTCCGCAGGCCATGGATTCGTCGTAACCATATCCACGGAATCGCCGAGTTCAAAATCCAATTTTAACGCAGGAATGCAGGGAGTTTACCGAAAACCCCAACCCGACACATTCCTACCTCAACCTAAAAAATGCAGTTGCCAAGTTGGTTGTAGCTACACGATTTGAGTCCTGACGGCGCAGCAGCCTACTCCAAGGGGCTCAAACCGAAGTAGATGCGGTGAAATCGGCAACCCGAAGGGAATAAAATCGATCGCCTTCCCCGCTCAGAAATAGCTCGATATTCGGTGGAAGTGGAGCTCAAAACAATACTCCGAGATCGCATGCTCAGCATGCGGGCGACCTATCAAATATCGCACCGCCGCTTAATCCTCCCCGAGAGAAGCTCCCATTCCCATCATGGAAAATCTCTCGCAGGAGGAGCAGGAAATACGTCAAATATGATCCACCATATACTGTTTGACCAGATCAACATCGTTGGCGATGGAATCGCAACGGGTTTCCGCATCGGCCAGCGCATCGAGCGTCGGGTGATGCACGGCTTCGCCCGTGGCTTTTTTGATCGCCCGGGGAAACTTAGCCGGATGCGCCGTCGCCAAACAAATGGTCGGAGCGTCCGCGGACTGGAACGTTTCAGCCACCAAGACCCCCACTGCAGTGTGCGGATCAAGCACGTAGCCATAGTCCTCTTTATAGCGCTTAATGATTTCAAGCGTGGCGGCCGTATCCCCTTTTCCAGCCACAAACAAATCATCCACCACGCCGTTTTCATTCAGCTCCATGGACAGCATGCCCGTTTCTCTCAAGTTGTCCATCAAGCCAACCAGTGCCGAAGCATCTTGGCCGACCTTAAAGTAGAGATAACGCTCGAAGTTACTCGCCATCTGAATATCCATCGACGGGCTGATCGTTGAAACAGCCTCCGATTTCTCGTAAACCCCCGTATTAAAGAAACGCGACAAAATGTCGTTTTCATTCGTCGCCAGAATCAGCTTGCTGATGGGCAAGCCCATCTGCTGGGCCAGATAACCAGCGAGAATATCGCCGAAATTTCCGGTTGGCACCGCAAATTGAACCGATTGGGCGCCGGTTTTTTCTAACGTACGGAATGTGGCGTAGAAATAGTAGACGGTTTGCGCGAGCACGCGCGCCCAATTAATCGAATTGATCGTACCCAGCGAATGCTCGACCTTAAAGGGCACGTCCCCAAAAGTCGTTTTCATGATACTCTGGCAATCATCGAATGACCCCGCGACCGAAAGGTTGAACACATTGGAATCCAACACACTCGTCATCTGCTTTTCCTGCAACGGACTCGTCCGCCCATCCGGATGCATGATGAAAATGTTGATATTCGGCATTCCGCGCACGCCATGAATCGCCGCGCTACCAGTATCGCCGGAGGTGGCTCCAAGAATATTCAGTTCACCACCACGGCTTTCGAGAATGTACGAAAAGAGATTTCCGAGAAACTGAAGCGCCACATCTTTAAAGGCAAGCGTTGGCCCATGAAACAATTCCAATATTTGAAAATCTCCCACCTCAACCGTTGGGCATACCTCCGGATGTTCAAAGGTGGCGTAAGACGCGTTCAGTAACTTTTTGAGATCGTTGGCCGGAATATCGGTGGCAAACAAACGAATGACCTCGAAAGCCAACTCGGTGTAGGAAAGCTTAGCCCAAGCCTTCAGTTTATTTCCAACACTTGGAAGCGATTCCGGCAGCAACAGCCCGCCATCGGGGGCCAGCCCGGTCATAATGGCATCCTGAAATCCGATGGGCTCCATCTGCCCGCGTGTACTGATATAGTTCATCTAAAATCCTCGAAAACAAAGAAGGGATCATTCAATACAATCCGGCCTCTGGAAAGCAAAAAAGCTTGAGGATTACATCCATTCGAATGGGCATCCGTATTATTTTATGATGTAGTAATCCCGATCGAATTTAGTAT
>JBAHZU010000037.1:0-29626 GCA_037132875.1 Pontiella sp. | reverse complement strand
GGGTGAAGGGTTAGTTAAAAAGGAAATTGCGGACCAACTCCACATCAGTAGCCATACCGTGGACAACTACATGCGCCGCATCTACGAAAAACTTCAGGTTTCCAATGCTCCTGCCGCGATCGCCAAAGCTTATAAAAGAGGTATTTTCTCCGCCAAGCAATAACGAGCTCTTCCAGAGCAATCCTGTCGTTGGCATATTTCGGAAAAGAATATCTCGAAATCGAGTGCCCAGCACGTATCGGATCCCGCTAAAGGTCGACCACAGCCGGTCGATTTCCGAAGTGCTCAGCTTCGAGCCATAGCCACCTAAGTCGCCATACCCAAAATCATCCGTAACGAGGAGGATAATATTCGCTTTATCCCCTACATACTGCGGCACCGACATACAATAGACTGGCACGGGTTGCTATTTGTGAATTTACAAGTAACCGTGCCAGACGTCATCGACGTTCTCTTCTACTTCCACCGTTTAATTTTATTAATATCATTCGGAACATTGGGGCCATCGGTGCTTCGACCTTGACTTACATACAATTCAAACTGAGCCAGCAAGCGTTCAACCACTTCCGGGTGAGCATGATATAGATTTGTCATTTCACCAGGATCCGCTTCCAGATCATAGAGTTGCCCCCGGATGTTTTTTGATTTAGGAGCGGCCGACCAGCCTCCGGACCCGTTGGAAAGCAACAGCTTCCACTTGCCTTCGCGGTAAGCAAAGTGCCCTTTGATGGAGTGATGAATGATTCCCTTTCGGGTTGTTTCAATATCCTTTCCCATCAGAGCCGGCAGGAAACTCACACTATCCTCACCTGCATTTTCCGGCAATTGCATGCCTGTCAGTGCGGCACAAGTTGCCATAAAATCCGTCAGACAGATCGTCGCCTCGCTGGTCGTTCCCGCTTTCACTTTGGCCGGCCATTTCACGATGAATGGCACCCGGTGCCCCCCCTCCCAAAGATCCGATTTGTATCCCCGCATGTTTGCACTGGGATAATGTCCTGCTGCTTCCAACCCCGGCGCATCCGCCTGTTTGGCCGAGCAGCCATTATCGCTCGATACAATCAGTAAGGTGTTCTCTGTAAAGCCGGCATCCTCCAAGGCCTTCACAATCTGTCCAACAAAGTCGTCCGTCTGCATCATGAAGTCACCATATTTACCCAATCCACTTTTCCCCTGCCACTTTGGAGTCGGCACAACGGGACTGTGGGGAGACGGGAGTGCCAGATAAGCAAAAAAGGGTTGCTCGTTGCTTTGGCGTTGAATGAACTCCACCGACTTCTCGGCCAACTCATCGAGCACATGGATTACTTCAAAATCAACATGTGCCGGTCCCTTACGATTCGGATGCGGCTCTTTCTGCACCGTGGCCTCGCCCACAAACTTATTGTTTTCAATATAAATGTAAGGCGGCATATCCAATGAGCCTGAGATGCCGTAGAAGTAGTCAAATCCGACATCAGAAGGTCCCTCGGTAATGGTTCCGGTCCAGTCTACTTTCTCCTTCCCCTTGCCCTTGGGGAAATTCATGCCGATATGCCATTTTCCAATGATGGCAGTTTGGTAGCCCTGCTCTTTCAGCAAACTGGCGACCGTCATGCGACTGCTTGGAATTAGCGGCTTCCCATACCCATTCAAAACATGCCGTTGCAATCGAGTGCGCCAATTATAGCGCCCCGTGATCAAACTATAGCGGGAAGGCGTACAGACGGAGGAACTGGTGTGCGCATCGGTAAAGATCATGCCCTCCTTAGCCACTTGGTCCATGTGCGGCGTGGGGATTAATCCCCGTTCAGGATTCAGGATCTGCACATCGCCATAGCCCATGTCATCCATAAAGATAAAGACAATATTAGGGCGCAACTGCGCACGCTCAGCCAGACCTGTTCCTTCCAGGATTAAGCACGCGATGGTCACCGTGAGAATTCGTTGATAACGTATCATTTTTAATTTTTCCTCGTTATTAAAGGTTTCGTATCGACTATAAATATGGGGGGAGTTTGTCCGCTACACCATTCGTTCCAGCGACTGCATTGACCCCGCCACAACCTGCCAGCAAAAAAACCAAACCCCTAAATTTCTTATTGTATTTTTGATATTACTCGACCGTTCGTTTTAAGAACAACTTCTCATAACCTCTGGCCCGCCCTGCTACGATCTATTCCCCCCTTTTTTGAGAATTCTTCGTCATCGGATCGTTCACCGTTACACTCAATGCGGTAAGCGCCGTGCGCATCTGGTTCAGCTTTGATGCATATTCTGGATTGGCGGCGAGGTCATTCATCTCGTTCGGATCTTTTTTCAAATTGAAGAGCCGCTCAACGTTGGCTGTGGGATAAGAAATGAACTTCCAGTTACCTTGGGTGATCATGCGTTGCTTGTTCATATACGCCCCGTAAATTTCTGAATAGTGCCTGGTGGTTTCTCCGCGCAACAGCGGAAGCAGGCTTTTAAAATCAATCCCGTTCGACGGCGCACCTGCCAGCTCCAGCGAGGTCGCCATTACATCCTGCAGATAAATCGGCGCATCAATTTTCACCCCGGGTTTCACATCTGGCCCCACCACCATGAAGGGAACGCGCACACTGTGGTCATACATATTCTGCTTGCCAGTCAATCCATGATGTCCAACAGCAAGCCCGTGGTCTGCCGTGAAAATGATATAGGTATTGTCAGCTTTGCCAGATTTTTCCAATGCTTGGAAGATTCGTCCAATCTGGTCATCCATGTGGGTGATGATGGCGAAATATTCCTGTCGATTGACCTTTACGGCATATTCAGTGCGTGGATACGGCATCAGCTTTTCATCGCGCAAACCCAGACCAAAAATCTTATCGGCATACGGATATTGAGGCAGAAAGTTTTCTGGCAACTTGATGCGCTCAAGCGGATAGCGGTCGATATATTCTTTCGGCGACTGACGCGGGTCGTGCGTGGCATTAAAGGCCAGATACATGAAGAAGGGTTTGTCGTCCTGTGCCGCGATTTCCAGAAACTCCACACTGTCGTTGGCGACCACTTCGCTCCAGTGGGTTCCTCCTTCCCAGAAGCCGCCGTTAGAGGTATCCCAGGGCTTCCAGCCATTCTTGTAGTGTTCTTCATCAATCGGGCGACCATAACCATAGCCCTTGGGCTTGGTACCGTCTGCCGATCCCTTTTTACGAAAATCTTTTGGCATACCGGAGCGGATATGTTGTGCGACCATGAAAAGGTCCTCCGCCTCTGCACCAGGAACGTGCCATTTCCCGGTGATGTAAGTCTGATAGCCCGCGTCCTGCATGCGCTGCGACCACATACGATTCTCACGAACGCACGACTTGACGCTCGTTCTTGCTCTCCAAACAAAATGACCCGTATTGAGCATTGAGCGGCTGGCCACGCAAACCGCACCACCCCAAGCCCCCATATTGTAAGCATGTGTAAAGCTCGCACCGCTTTCGACCAACTTATCAAGATTCGGGGTATCAATGTCCAGCATGCCAGCCGCACCAATGGTCTCGTAGCTCATGTCATCCGCAAATATGAAAATAATGTTCGGCTTTGTAGCTACCGCTTCCCCAAAAATTGGATTCGCACCCACAAAGCTTAAGCACACGGCGGCTGCCATTTTTTTACAATAATGTTTCATGCCTAGTTTTCTCTCGTTGTTAAAGGTTTCGCATCTGCAATAAACCCAGCGGGACGACTGTTCTGACTCAGCTCATTTTGAAAGTTCTTCACATACGAACGGAGACGCACCACGACTTCAGGGTTGGACGCCAGCATATTGATCTTTTCTCCCATATCCGTATCTAAATTATATAAAGCGGCCATCGGCGAACTCGATCCTTTACCCCGTCGCCCTACTTTACCCTTGGGTCGCTTACCATTCGGCCTGCCGAGATGCAGTTTCCACTTGCCCGAACGAACGGCCTCAAGTCGATTGCCTTTGTAATAGAAAAAGGCCTCATGTGGCGTTTTTTCGTTCTCAGTTAACACCGGAAGGATATCCTTACCATCAATAACTCGATCGGAAGGGATTTCGGCTCCAGCGAGACCGGCAAAGGTCGGCAGTAAATCCATGGTGGTCATGATTTCATCAATCTCAATTCCCGCAGCAATTTTACCCGGCCAGCGGATCACCGTAGGCACCCGCATTCCGCCTTCATAGGAACTACCCTTCTTGCCAGTCAGCGGCGCGACCTTTCCCAGAGACGGGCCATTATCCGACGTAAAAATAACCACGGTATTCTCATCGATCCCATTCTTTTTTAACGCATCAAGAATTTCTCCGACCGACCAGTCGATTTCCCGAATCGAATACGAATAGATTTTATCGCGGGTTGCATAATCGATGCCCTGTTCCTTTTTTAGTTTCGCTTTAATAGCATCTGGGACCGCTTCCATGAAGGGGGGCGACATATGGATGGGTCGGTGCGGAATTGGGTGCGGAATATAGAGGAAAAATGGCTCGTCTTTATGTGTTTCGATGAATTTTACCGCGCGCTCGGTAATCCGTTGGGTCAGATAATCCGCATCGGGGTCCTCCTCGATCACCGTCTCCATTTCCATCAAGGGAAGCGGCGGGAACTTATGTTTTTTATTGGTGTGGAAGGGATGAATGTCGTGGCTGTAGGGCAAACCAAAGAATTCATCGAACCCCTGGCGAGTCGGCAGGAATTCCGGCTGATCGCCAAGATGCCACTTGCCGAAGATTCCGGTTTTATAACCCACTTTTTTCAACACCTCAGCCAGTGTAATTTCCTTCGGATTCAGCCCGTTCTTATCCCCGGCGAGGAACACCCCGCTGGCCAAGCCGATGCGTTTCGGATAACACCCCGTCATCAGTGCCGCGCGGGACGGGGTGCAGACCGAACCGGCCACATAAAAACTGGTCAGTTTTGCCCCTTCCGCCGCCATCCGATCGATCCGAGGGGTCTTCACATGGGTCCCCCCGAAGCAACCCAGATCGGCATAGCCCTGATCATCGGTCAATATAATGATCACGTTGGGGCGCGTCAAAGGCGCTGCAGCAACGGTAGTCGATCCCAAACAGATGCTCCCAAACAGGACCATGAGTTTTACTTTGTTCACTGTACCATTCCCTCTCATCAGCAGATCCGAAACCTCGTTATTGCAGGTATAAACATGCTCCTCAAGAGCATGTTTATCCCTTTATATGGCGCGCTTATTGGCCATAAACCTTGCGTATCAAAGAAGCTAAAAAGCAGCTTTGATATCCTCTAATTTGACTCCGAGGAGCTTCTGCGCGAGCGGATCGAGCTCCGCTTCCGAACCTTGGATATGGAAGGTCCGCTGTACATGCTGCATCGTTTCGCCGGGCTTCAGGGCCGCAGCGGGCGAGGACGTTTCCAGTTCATAGAATGGGCCCATCGGATCAACACCCGGTTCAGGTGAACCGTCGTTGTAGGAGTTGATTGCATCGCCGGCATACGGTTCTTTCTGCAGTTCCCACATGGAGTTAACAAACCCATTCGGAGCCTCCTGAACGTTGTACGTGATAATATTAAGCACCTGCCCGGCCGCATCGTAGCTTCCGGCGATACCCTTGGAACGTTGCGGGCTGATTCCGATCTTGCCACGCCGTGTTCCATCGCCTTTGAAAAAGAGGACCTGTTGATCAACCCGCAGATATTCCTCCGGAATCTTGCCGAAATAGGTGTCGTTTACTCTCGGCCCCAGGTCCTTTTCTTCCCCTTTTTTAAAGGGAATGACGACGGTCGTTTCGGGCGACGGATTATACATCCCGAGCATCCAGATCGAAAGTAGCCCCGTCTCTGATTTCCAAGCATTGGAACCCGTATTGGTAATCCGATTGTCGGTTTCATACCCCACCATGCGAAGGCCCTCTCCCAATTCAACCCCCAGCAATTCGGAGGCCTCCTTTTTACCCAGCAGTTTCACGGTGCGCTCAATGCCTACCTTGAATTCGACACCACTATAATTAAGCAGCTCCGTACTATGTTTAAACGTAGCCGAATCTTGGGTTTGCGAAACCAATTCGAAAGCTTCGGTATCAATCACCGCAGGCGTGATCCAATCGGAGAATTCAAACTGGGTTCCTGGTTTAAAGAAGAGGGCATACTGCCCCCCCTCTGGCCCCAGCCAGAAGCGCTCTTCGCCGCCGAAGATATAGATATGCTCTTCCAGCGTACCAGCCCTCTCTTCATCCGAAAGGAATCCTTTTTTAATGACCGGCCGGTTAATCCATCCGAAACTCGGGCCGCCTTTATGATCGAAGGTACTCGTCATCACACGGCCCTGATAGTTGGGGGCCACCGCAACCGCTGCATCGCCATCTTTTAATAACACAATCGACGTATACTTTTTCATGAAAGCCACATCATCGGAAAACTCACCCTCCTCAACCGTGTCTATCGTTGTGCATCCGGAACTCAAACACAGAGCTACCCCGGCCATTCCTAATCCTGCTATCATCCGCATCTTTAGTCTCATTTTTAAACTATCCTTATCATTTGAGTTCAATTTTCAGCGTATCGTCTGCTGCAATAGAAATCGGGGCATTCAATTCAACTGATACACCCCATTTATTTTTCACCAACATCGCGGTTCGTTTTTTCCCATTCAATATCAGTTCAACGTGCTCAACATTTAAAGCCCGCGGATTTAAGCGTAATACGGCCCCAGTTCACACGGAGCGCGGCGTTCAGTTCTTCCGTTCCGATGGTCTGGCTATAGGTGCCCCACCGAAAATATTCCACGCGCACACTGCCCCGCACCATCCATGAGCAGGGAAGCACAGGCTATTCTGCCCACCCCAACGCGAAAGGTACAAAAAGAATCGACTGACCAAGTTTTTTCATTTGATATCCTTTTCTTCACCCATGCGTTTCATAAACTTCAGTTCATTATTTACCGACTATAAATACCATCCCAGCCCCATGCACACTATCGCCTGAAAAGGGTATTTTCGACTGATTTATTTAAAACACGTATCGAACACCCCCATATTATCCACTGCTTTTCATCCGGTTCTTGACATCCGACGATCTTTCGCCTTTAGAATGGTTAAATGAAAGAGTCAAAAATATCCCCAGCCCCCATTCGCCTCTGTCTGATCGAAGATCATGCCGACTTCCGCTTAGCCTTGTGCGAAGCCCTTTTATCAAGCGGTCGGTTTAAAATTGATGCGACCCTATCGAATGCGGAAGATGCTCTTGAATATCTCAAGGAAACGCCTCCCCCCGATGTGCTGATTCTGGACCTCGGGTTGCCGGGGATGGACGGGCTTGATGCCATCCCACTGATCCGAGAAATCGCTCCGGATACCAAAATCCTAATTTTGACGGTGTTCGATAATAAAGCTCGCGTCTTCCAAGCACTGGGAGCCGGGGCATCGGGCTATTTGATCAAGTCCGACGGGCTCAAAGCCATTGTGCAGGGCATCGAGGATGCCAGACACGGCATTGCGCCACTCAGCGCAGAGATTGCAAAAATGGTATTCGACACCTTTTCCAATTTCAAACCGGTCTCTCCCGAAACGGAACTTACAGAACGGGAAACGGAGGTCTTGAAACACTTGGCCGATGGTTTGAGCCGACAGGAGGCTGCAGACCTACTGTATCTCAGCAAACACACCATCAACACCCACATCCGCACAATCTATCAGAAGCTTCAGGTTCATAATGTATCAGGGGCCGTCAGCAAAGCCGCCTCCATGGGTATCATCTGATGAAAGGGTTGGGCGTGAAAGAATTCATCGTTCAACCCCATAGATCGAATAAAGGATTTCATGGCATGCAACTTCGTACCAGACAGTCGATAATAGTCAGTTTTGTTTTACTTCTCTCTTCCGTGCAGGCGGATACACTAGAGGAGAACATGGCGAGTAGCTTCGTCAAGGGATACCTGCAGAATCAGGAGAGGCTTACAGCCATCGGCAAGGAACTCGATGCCCTGCCCCAACCTTATCTGCGCGAGCCGACCGGAACCGGTGGCTTTCTGAGCCATGCGCAAGAATCCTCCACCAGCGAGATCATGCTTACCTTTACATGGAAAGAACCGGTTAACATCGATGCCGTTGCCCTCTTTCCCTTGCGCCTTTTTATGGATGAGATCTACGGCGAAAACTTGTACTGGTCAGGTTCAATAACCATCACCGCGGAAATCAATGGGAAAACAGAGTCTATTGCCCAACGCACCGGTCAACCCCTCATTCAACGATCTCTTCCAGAACTCATTACATTCGAGCCGGTTACTACTCGCGAGCTAATCATCCATTGCACCGACCTTCCGCAGCACCCCCATGAAAAATGGTATGCCGCGGGCTTTGCCGAAATCTGCATCTTTGCGGGTTCCGACAACGTGGCTCCACGAGCGGTCTGCAAAACGAGTAGCAGTCGGCAGGGATACCACGTCTTAGCCAAAGAATTTCTAACGGATTCCCAAACCCCGTTGGGACTTCCTGAATTAAACGCTTCCTCAGACACCCATGTGTTTATTAAAAAGAGTGGATGGGGAAAGACGGCGTTGCCCAAACCGTATATTTTAACTTGTACTTATCCACAGGAAATTCCCATTGATGCGGTGCGGATTGACCCAGCTATTGAACATTCCTACGGGCAAAGTTTTCCCGTGCGCTTTATCATCAATCTGCTCGATGCCGAGGGCCGTATTGTACAAACCGATGACACCTACAAAGACTTCCCACTACGGAATCCTGGGCTGAATCCCCATTTCTCCTATTTCCCCGAGACAACTGCTCAAGCCGTGCGCCTGATCGTGCTGGAAGCATCGCGACCCGTTCCCAAAGCTACCTCAGCCATTGTAATCAGCGAAATCACGGCGATCCACCAAGGTATAGCCCTACCCCGTGCGACCGTCATTGAGGAACAGTTTCACGGAAGAAAATTACGCATAGCATTGGGAGACCCATTGGACTCCGAAGCCAAGCAAATGCTCGCCTCCGCCAACAACGGCCTAACGCAATCTGGACGTGTTTTATCCCTACGGCAATGGATTGAAGGACTGGTTCGCCGCCAGCTGTTGCTGGAAGAGCAAATGGTCCTTCAAAATGTCCAGAAAAAAATCTTGGCCAACGTAGCAAAAACACTCATCTATGGAAGCCTCGCCCTACTTTTCCTCGTTATCGGGAGTGCTGTGTACCTCATCGTGCGAAATCGAATCCGAATGCGCAGAGAAATCCGGTCCGACCGAGTGAAGATTGCAAGCGACCTACACGACGATGTCGGCAGCAACTTGGGTGCAATTGTACTCCATGTGGAAAAACTGCAGGAAACTCAACCCAAACCGGCCGAATACGATCGGCTTCATTCCATTCTTCGCCTTACCCGCGAAAGTGTCTTCGGACTGCGGGAAGTGCTTCGCACCACGGCTCCCGAAGTGGGACGTGCCCAAGACATTATTGCCTACATGCGGGAGCTGGCCGGACTTCTTCTAGGAAAGACCCCCATCACATTTAAAGCCGATCCATCCATAAATCAGATCCTGCAAGACCATGCTCCTTTGCAGAAAGGCCTCCTACTCTTCTACAAAGAAGCCATCCACAACGCAAAAACCCATTCGCAATGTAGCCACGTCGACATTCACTTTTTCAGAAAAAACCATGCACTGGTTCTCACCATCAAAGACAATGGCATCGGCATCGACGAACAAACCTTGAACAAACCCCGCACCTTGCGCACTCTCAAACAACGCGCGAACTGGCTCCACGCCGACCTCAAGATTGAATCCATCCCCGGCACAGGAACCGAACTCACCCTTTCCATCACAAAATAAATTCTACATTGCTCCTTTTCTCCGTCCTATTTTTTCTCATTCTCGCAATCCGACCTTAGACCTATCGAAGGGAAGAATGCCCATTTCCCATGCGGGAGAGTTGGGCTTAAAGCGGAAATCGCCATTTTCCGGATCAACAAAGAGCGGATCAACCGCCCGGCTGTTCTGATCCACACCCTCGTTTTGATTTCGCTGGAGGATCTCTTCCCCCAGCGCGGAATCAGCGGTTGAAAAGTAGATATTATAATCCGTATCGGCATCTTTGGCTCGCGCGATTTTACGTCCTCTGCGGTCCTCATTGGCATTTTTATTTCCAGGTGCCATTTCACTAATGAATACTGTATCCTTTCGATGAGAATAAAAAATATTCCGTTTGATAGATCCTCCGGTTAACGGACCTTCTCGGACAGACAGGTAGTAACCACGCGGCGGAGCAATGACGTTCGCAATAATATTATTTTCAACGCGAGTATTCAGCTTCATCATGATGCCTTGCGAGGTGCATTTATAGATTAGGTTTTCAGCAATAAGCGTGTCCATCTGTCCACCGTCCGTTCGAATGGCGCATTGCATGATCATCGGCGTGACAAGATGATGAATATAGTTCCGACGGATCACATTCCCAGCACCCGCTCCTCGAATATAGATCGCATTTCCATCGCCCAATCGCTGCATGGCATGATGAATTTCATTATATTCGATCACGTTGTCATGCGTATGGAGGTAGGGACGTACCTCCTCCAGCGTTTTATTCTTGAAGCTCTTAGGGTCCCCCCCAATTTCATGCCAGCGAATGGTACGTGTCAGCTCTCGTCCGCCTTTTCCAAAAAATTCAGGCATGCAGCCGGAAATGATCAGTGCGGTGTAATCGGTGTGATGAATCAGATTGTTCGCCACTCGATTTTCACCCGTTTGCCAGAGCATAATCCCCGGGGAATGCCAATAGATTCGGCCCGTGTGGTGAATATGGTTATTGTAGATTAGATTATTTTTATTTACATATTTTGTGCCCGGTCCATATCCGCAGATCAAAATTCCAGCACCGCCCATATACTCGATATGATTGCCCGAAATTGTATTTTCCTGACCATGCAGATCCACCCGAATTGCACCACTTCCGCTGTGCAAAAAATGGCACGCTTCGATTGTGCAATTTTCGGTTCCGCGTAGACGAACCAACGCATTGGCCTTATCAAAAAAATCCCAGTCATGCTGAAGGCCGGCATCATCTTCCGTAACCCGATAGCGTTCGCCATGTTTGAATGTGAGCCCCCGAAAGTGCAGGTTTCGCACCGGAATATCCTCCGGTCCTTCTTTATTGATCTCACCTTCCACCCGAATGAGCTCCAGTAGTTGCGGAGCCACAACCGGCGAGTTACCTCGCGGCCAAAGGTAGACGTTGCCTTCCTGCGTGTTCAACACCCACTCGCCGGGCTCATCGAGCTCTTCCAACACATTCTCCACCCAGCAGGATTCGATTTTATCTTCCCTCAAAAAGTGCAGCGGATTCATTGCATAGGTGGAATCAATCGACGTGGTTGCCATCTGCTTTTTTTCGTTAACCGATGCCAAAGGCAAAATATTCACGATCCAGGCATGGTGTGGCCGCACGATGATTTCCACATCCTCCACATTCTTCCACTCCTTCAGTTTTCCGGCGGGAAAATTAAGCCGATTACGACTGCTCCCCTTCAATTGAATAAAGCCCGCCGACTGCGCACGCGGAAGCATTCCCTCCTCGTTATAAAGCGTGCGAAAGCTTCCCGACACCTTCGCCACCCACACCTTCCCCTGCGCCACAGCGGGTAAACCAGGCAACAGCCCTTTCACCTTTTTCCAGCCTTTGATTTCGCGGCCCGAACTGAACACCGGAGTCTCGCCAGGATAGGCCGCATAGGTAATCGTCGCATCCTTTTTCGCCGAGTCATCCAGACTGAACACCACGGTCTCATCCAGCCGGTAGGTACCCCCGCGAATCAGCACCACGATATCCATCGATTTCTTTTTCTTCAACACCCTGACCGCATCGCGTGCATGCTCCAGCGTCGCAAAGGGGCCATCAGTGCCCTGCGCATTGGGCTCGTTCAACGTCCCTGACCATTCATCGGATCCCTCCGTAGATAGGTAGAAATCCGCCGTCAGCACTTCAGCAAAACATACGCTTCCGACCCGCAACAGCACACCAAAGCACATCAAACTAAAAATCTTCATCCTATTTATCCTATTCTGTAAACAAGCCTGCTATCTATTCGTTAAACCTGCCTATCCCTATGCTCTATTATGTAGCACTCACCGCAGTTGACCGGGTAACGAGATCTTGGCATGCACTCCTGTGCCATTGTCCCACAGACCGCCCGATTTTTGCAAAAGAGGATGGAATTCCTCAAATAAATAACCTGATAGAGAAATCAGATTACCCATCCATCTTGCCCACAAAAACCGCTTTGTAGCGGAGACGTTTCCACCAGCCTCGGCATCGATGGACCGCGTACCCCCCCACTCTAGGGCAACAGTCGGATCACCGTGACCCCCTCATTGCTTTCGCGTCCATCCGCCCGTACGGCAGTGACCTTGAACGTTATCTGGTCAAGCTGTTTCAGGTCAGCAGCTTTGTAGACAAATCGAGTATCCGCTACGTCGGAGGCAATCCGCTCATAATCCGGTGCATTGCCCACTGCGCGGTACAGGTTGTATGACTTGGCATCTGCGCTGCCAGTCCAGGAGAGCCCGAGCTGCGTCTTAAGATCCTTGACGATCTTCAGGTTCGAAGGCGCGGCCACGGGGGTGTAGGCTGGGATATTGGTGACCACATAGGTCTGGCCCTGGGTGGTTTCGATGCTGACTTGGTCAGTGCCCTTGGCAACGAAGTCTACCGTCTGACCGGTCGAGGTTTGAATCACGGCTTGGGCGACGTTTGGATACCTTAGCGCCAAGGTCCCTCCCGATTTGGACAAAACCTCCAGCCGATCGACGTGCCCTCCAGACCACTGAGCGGAAACTTCGAAATTGCCTCGCGCCAGTATGCCTCGATAGCTGCCGTCTGACCAAGCCGCGGGCATCGCGGTCAACGGGGCCACCACGTGGTCCTGACTCTGCAGGAGCATTTCCACGACCCCGGCCGTGGCACCGTAGTTCGCATCCGCCTGGAACAGCGGACCGCCCCGATGGTCGTTAAACAGGTTGTGCAGGAAGTTTCCGCCCAGCAAATCTTTGTAGAAGGTGTAAGCCTCCTCGCCATCGTGCACTCTGGCCCAAAAGGCGATCCGCTCGGCTCGTGCCCATCCAATATGGCTTTTATTGGTGCGTTTGGTTAGGCTGACCTTCACGGCATCGAGCCAAGCCGGCGTCGTGTCGTTAATCAATTGCCCCGGGTACACCCCGAGTAGCATGGAGGTGTGCCGATGATGGGGATCGCCAATCTCGCCGTAGTACTCCTCCTGACGGAATTCCTTGATCTGCCCCGATTTACCGATCTGAATCGGGTCCAGCAGCGGGAGCTGTTTTTTGAACGTGGCCAATCGGCGGTCGGAGCGGCCCAGGATCTTGGCCGCCGTCAAAGTGTTGTGATGATTTTCATAGAACATCTGCTGATCGAACGTGGTACCCACCGTATTCCGATGCTTTTGCTCTGGGGACGAGGACGGGTCGGCCAGCAGGACGCCATCGACATCTTTTACGAAACGGGATACAAAGTTGGCCTGTTCGTACATCACAGGATACACCGTGTCGGCCAGCAGGGATTCATCACGCGTGTAATCGTAGTAGTCCCAGAACATCTGAGCGATCCATGAACCGGTGCCAAAGCCTGCCACGGGTGATTTTCCGGTAACATTATATGGATTGGTCCAGAACGGTCCGGACCAGCCGTTATCTCCTTTCGGGTCGAGCTGCGAGGGATTGTACTGCGCTACGTATTGAGTGGCATACAACCGCTGCCGATGCACAAAGACGTTGAAGAAACCGACATAAGACTCGAACAGCTCAGGCAGGTTGGCGCAGAAGGCCGGCGCGAAGGCCATTTGCACATTCGTGTCGTGCAAGTACTGCGACGACCACGGAGGCCGTTCATAGACGTTCCAGATTCCCTGAAGGTGAGGCGGAAGTGTGCCTGCTCTGGAGGAGCAGATCAGCATGTAGCGCCCGAACTGGAACGCGAGCTCCTCAAGGTAACGGCTTGAGGGCCCATCGGGATAGGCATCAACCAGCTCGTCGGTGGTAATTGACGGTTCTGAGGCTCCGAGGTCAAGGCTCACCCGGTCGTAAAGCTCCGTATAGTCGGCGTGGTGGTTTGCCAGCAATTCCTCATAGGTCTTCGCCGCCGCATCGGCCAAATAGCCAGCCACTTTGTCGTGAGGATGGGGAAAACCTGCGAGCTTATCGGCAGCCTCGGTGGTCAAGAATACCTGAGGATCAAACGGATAGTTGGTGCCAACCGCAATCAGAATCACCGCACTGTCGGCATTTGAAACGGTAATCGTACCCGGAGACGTGCTATGGGATGCGTTCATCCTGCCGCCCTTTGGAATGACTTTGAACTGGCCCTCAAACTTTATGTTAAAGTGAGTCATGACCCCAGATAGCGTGATCGTATCGCCTTGCGCCGTAACGGATCCGGACTTGCCAGAGCCCAGAAAGGGAATGGTAGGTCGCAGGGTGAACGACAACGTTCCTGGCTTCGATGCATTCAGGCGGATCACCATCACTTTATCAGGATAGCTGGTGAAATATTCCCTCGAGTACGCCACACCGTTCTGCTCATATTTCACATACGAGACGCCTTGGTTCAGGTTTAACTCCCGCTCGTAGCTACTGGCGTTGGTGTGATCGAAATCAAGGTAGACCTCCGCAAAGTTGTTCAGGCCCCTGCGCTTTAGTCCGCGATCTGCCCCCCAGTCGTACAGGCTATTCTCGGTGATCTGAATTCGCTCGCTCGCCATGCCGCCGAATAGGTTGATGCCCATGTAACCATTTCCCAACGGGATGGAGCTATTCGCCCAGCCGTTCTCGCTGTCTGGGGCAGGCTCGTCGTACCAGAGCCGCAGCGCCTTGCCCGGCCTATTTGCGATCAAGCGAGTGCCCTGCTCCGCCGCCCCAACCTCCGGAACGAGATACATTCCCGACCAAGTGGACACGACGAGCGCAGTTGTCATTAAATTGCGTACCAACATAATTCCTCCATAAAATTCTCAGGTCCGATGACCCAAAGAGTGCAGGGGCTGTCCGAAAAAATGCAAGTTCAAGCCTTTAACCAGCACGTCTTTCAACAGTAACTCGAGCAAAGCCATCATTCATTCTCACCCATTCACCAAATGTAAAAAAGAAGAGTATCTGATCTGAAAAACCTGCCTATCCCCATTATTGGGGATTCTTATAATTCGCGTCCTCATGATTTCTCTCCCTGCGGTAAAAAAGAGCACGTCTTTCTATCTTCATGGAACAACACTGGGCGTCTGCTCGACCATCTTCATGGTGCCATCTGCATTAAAAAACACCTTGTCGAAACAAATGGAACGGTTTGAATTTTTACCCCCGGAAAGAGCGCCGTTGTGATAGAAGAGATACCATTGTCCTTTATATTCAACCACAGAGCCATGCGTCGTTAAAACATCCGTACTTCCAAGAAAAACGCCTTGGCTCTTCCAAGGGCCCAATGGATGCTGACTCATGGAATAGCACATTTCATTTCCGGGCTTCGTGCCATTAGGATAGATGATGTAATACCTGCCATTCCGTTTAAACACGAAAGGCCCTTCACGGTGACCCTCTAGCACGGTCTGCTGAACCATTTCCCCCTCAATTTCCATCATATTGTCTTTGAGTTTGGCTGCATACGTTTTTGCATTTACTACAGCATAAAAGTAAGCCTGCCCGCCCTCATCGATAAATACACACGGATCGCAGAATGTATTACCGCCTTTCACATAGCCTTGTACTTTAAAATCAGAAGCCGGCTTTGTGCTAGTTGCCAGACCGATTTCCCACACCTTTTCTCTATTCTTATGGGGAAAATAGAAATAGTAGGTTCCCTCTTTATAGACACAGTCAGGCGCCCACATATACCCGCCGCCTTTCCACCCCCATTCCACATCCCGTGAATGTAGAATTTGCCCATGATCCGTCCAAGTAATCATATCATCAGTAGAAAAGACGTTATAGCCATCCATGGAACGATATCCTTTTCCTTTGATATCTGTTGAGGGATAGACATATAGCCGGCCGTCCTCCCAAACATGAGCCGAGGCATCGGCAGTAAACATGTGCTTGATGAACGGATTGGAGGCCCGATCTGCGGCCTGCAGTGTTCCGACAGCACACATTAAAAATATGAAAAAAATATTCTTCATTTCGTCCCTCCTCCATTCATCTTTATTTAGCTTTGGACGCGGCTTGGCGTATCGCGTAATCTGCCGTGATGCGTTGAATCTCCGCCAGGCCAGGCTCCGGACTGCCGCCGGCCTTGCGCCAGTTATGCCTCGCGTTCTTCACGATAATCAGTTCCACATTAGCCCCAATACGCTCCGCCTTTTTTTTCAAGTGCAACGCATGAGCCAGCGGAATCGTCGCATCCCGATCGCCCTGCAATAGAAGAAGCGGTGGGCTGTCTTTTTTGATCCAGTAATATGGGCTCATTTCCTCATAGGCGGTCACATGCTTTGCATAGCCGTCAGTTGTCGCGGTGATCCGGGCGCCAAATCGATTTGGATTCTTATCGGAGAAATCGGTTTTGAAGAGCTCGGGGTCTGTAAAGTCCGTGGGACCATACCAGGACATTCCGGCAATTGGATGAACGTCGAATCCAGCAAGAGATTCATCGCCCAGAAAGGCTTTCGGATCGGCAAGCGTTAGCATCTGCGCAAGTTGCCCTCCAGCCGAATCGCCCCACACCACCATACGATCCGGATCGAGGCCATATTGCTCCGCATTCTTTTTCAGAAAACGCAAACCATCCATGGCATCGGTCACACAGTCGCGCATCACTACGCCACTATTTTTTCTGCAGAGCCTATAATTGATCGAAACGCAGACCCAACCGTTATCCGCGGCCCGCCGAAACACCGGGACCATTAAAGGAAGTCCCCCTTTGTCTTTATGGCCGGCCGCCCATCCCCCGCCATGCACATAGTACAGTACGGGCGCGGCGGAAAAATTTTCGATGGCCGGCATATAGAGGTCCATCTTGAGTGACCGTTTGCCCACTTGCTTATAGGTGACCTCTAAAAAGGTCTCCCCAGCCCATGCCACCTTCGCAGTAGAAGCGGCCTCGGCCTCTCTGATATTTTCGACCAACAGCGCACCCATCAGAATCAATATTAAGTTCTTTATCATCATGATCTCGATTGTGAAAACAACATGATATTAGATTCAGAAAGCCTGCCCATCCCTATTCTTCAGGATACCCCACCCTCCGCATTGGACTGGAAAATCCACCGAACGCTCTCAAACAGGGCACCTATTCGAGTCGGGAAGATCCGGTGTTTTTAACTTTATAAAGCATCCAGGCCGCGAGTGTTTTGGCGTCGGCCACGCCACCACTGCGGATGAGTTCATCCATTTCAGCTTCCGATACAATGACCGTTTCAATGCGCTCATCCTCATCGAAGGAGGTTGCTCCTGGTTCATTCGATATTTTGGCAAAGAAAATATCAATGCGTTCCGTACAGTACCCCACACTGGGGAAAATCGGTCCGAGCAGTTCCAAGGTTTGGAAGTCGTAGCCCGTTTCTTCCTTCAGTTCGCGCCCGGCGGAAACAGCCTCCTCTTCTCCGGGATCGCAGTTGCCGGCCACCACTTCAAAACAGATGCGTTCCATGGGCTTTCGAAACTGGCGAATAAAAACAAACCGATCATCCGGCAACTGCGCGATAATGGCGACGGCGACCCCGTGTTGAACAATTTCCCGCTTCGATTTGCGGCCGTCCTCCAGCTCCACATCGAGCATGTCGACACTCAAAATAAGGCCTTCATATACCGTCTTACGGGAAAGGGTTTTTTCGTACATTTGTAATCTCCGGTTTGATCTCTTCCAAACCCTGATTTATAGTCCACTCTTATGAATCACGCGAGAAAAGATTGGGAATCAGCAGAAGACGCTCACCTGGCGGACTATGCATCAAAAAGTGCCGAAAGCCTCGGACGTCAATACGAAGAAGAAGCGCATCCTTTGCGTACCTGCTTTGCACGCGACCGGGACCGAATTTTCCACAGTCGTTGTTTCCGAAGGTTGGAATATAAAACGCAGGTGTTTGTGAATGGCACGGCCGATCACTATCGCACGCGCCTCACCCACACCATGGAAATGTCGGCCACCGGCCGAACGCTGGCCCGCATTCTCAAGGCCAACGAGGACCTCACCGAATCCATCTGCCTCGCCCACGATCTGGGCCATAGCCCGTTCGGGCACGCCGGAGAAAAAGTGCTCGATCAATTGATGAAAGGGCACGGCGGCTTTGACCATAATCAGCAAAGCCTGCGAAACATTGAAGTCGTTGAGTCCCCTTATCCAGATTTCAAAGGGCTCAACCTTACCTGGGAAGTCCGAGCCGGACTGATGAAACACGAAGCCCATCTTGAAGGGGCCATGCTGGATGAACGGCCCATTGGGCCGTTCCAATCTTTGGAAGCCCAAATTGCGGATCTGGCCGATGATATGACGTATCATGCGCACGATGTCGACGATGGACTTGAAGCCGGCATTGTAACCCCTCAGCAACTGGAAACCACCGAGTTTTGGCGGCGAGCGGCGGCCGTGACCAAGGCGCGCTATCCGAACCTCTCCGAATTCCAGTTTCTGCGCGCCACCATTCGAACCATGCTGGAGTTGCAGGTGATCGATGTCACCAACCACGCGTTCCAGACCTTGGAAAAATACACCCCGCACTCTTCCCGCGAGATCATGACCGCCCCGGAACGAATGGTAGACTTTTCGCCGGAAACCAAAGCAATGCTGAAGGAGTTTTCGGCCTTTATGTTCAAAAACCTCTATTTTCATCATGCCGTGGCCGATACAACCCAGCAATCCGTTTCGATGATGCAGAAGCTATTTCATCACTACATCCAGCACCCCGAATCCATGGGCCAAAAAGCTCGCGAACGTCTGACCGAAGAAGGCCTATGGCGTACGGTCTGCGATTATGTGGCCGGTTGCACCGACCGCTATGCCATCGAAGAGTTTAAGAAATATAAACTGTAAGCTTCTGCATATAGGACCAGTATTGTAGCATTTCGCCCGAATAATAGACAAATATGTATAGATTTTTATGTTCCCGAGGGGAAATACGAAAACAAGAGCATTAAATTTTAAATAGCTTCCATTGCTTACCCCAACCCCTACAATACATTGCGTATTCAGAAAAAATAAACCCTGGCAAGGTTCAGCTTGGTACAGAGGATGCTAAATACGCACCCAACTACCCATTTAAAACCATAGGTCCAAATTTAATGAACTTATCCGATACGCAAGATTCATGTTGCAGCGGAGGAAGCTGCTCTTCAAAAGCAGCTCCCCCCAAGGAACAGCCCCCTATTCCCGCAAAGAGAATGCCGGTGGATCAGCCCGAGCTTCCCGGCTTCCGAACCGGCAATCGGGAGATGCAGACGCGCTTCCATTTTCATATGGACCTTTGCATTGGTTGCCATGCCTGCGAAGTGGCCTGTGCCGAACAGAACGGACTTCCGGCCCACACGCAGTGGCGCCGAGTGGGCGAAGTGCAGAGCGGAACCTATCCGGATGCACAAAACTATTTTCTCTCCAGCGCGTGCAACCACTGTCTCGATGCTCCTTGCGTCAAAGGCTGCCCAGTGGATGCGTATCAAATTAATGAGCAAGGCATTGTGGTTCATCTCGATGATGTCTGCATTGGTTGCGGCTATTGCACCTGGAACTGCCCCTACAGTGTGCCGACCATGCAGGAAGATCGCCGAATCGTAACCAAGTGCGATATGTGCCACAACCGGCTGGCCGATGGCCAAGACCCCGCCTGCGTACAGGCCTGTCCGGCCGGTGCCATTGAAATTGAAACCGTGCCTCTTGCCCAAATTTATGCGGAGCATATGGAAAATGGGATCGGCCCAGATATGCCCTCGCCCAACATCTCCATTCCCTCGACCAAAATCACATTACCGAAAGGCATGGATATTGAAGCCTTCACGAAGGTGGATCGACCCTTTGTTAAACCAGAGCATCCGCATACCCCATTGATCGTGATGACGGTTTTGACCCAGCTCGGGTTCGGCGGGTTCTGCACGGTCTTCATCATTGATCTGATCCGCACCTTCTTTTTCCAATCCGCAGAAGCCGGAACCATGCTCGGCTGGCTGGCCCCCACTTTGATGGGCATTATTGTCTTATCCCTCGGGGCCTCCACGCTTCATCTGGGCCGCCCAGTATATGCGGGTCGAGCGCTAAAAAACTGGAAGACCTCTTGGCTGTCTCGTGAGGTGCTGGCCCTCTCCGCTTTTGCGGGTGCGGCGATGGTGTATTCCATCTTCCTGTTTGTCACCGAAGCCTTCCAATGGTTGGAACCCGCGCAACTGGGCGGATCAACGGTTCGTTTACTGCTCGGATTCGGAACCGTGGTCTGTGGCATGGCCGGAATTTATTGCAGCTCCATGCTCTACCGGGTTCCGGCCCGTCCGGCTTGGAATAGCATCAAAACCACCATCGACTTTTTCGATGTTTCCGCAATCCTCGGTCCTGCCGCTTTCATTCTGGCTTCCACCCTAGCCTTGCTGATTCTCGGCGAATCGGTGCCCTTCCTCATCAGTTGCATTAAAGGCGCGGCCCTTTTCACCGCATTGGCTTACCTCTTCAAGCACACCAAAAATGCATATATCATTCGAAAATGGTCCGAGTCGGAAATTTTCGAATTGAAAGCCAGCGCGGAACTACGCATGAACCATTTCAAACGATTGCGGTTGATTCGAAATTCCATCGGCCTAGCCGGTCTGGCCCTGCTGACCTTTTTCCTGCCGGGCCTATCCATGAACATGATCGAAGCCTATCTGGCACTGGCCGTCATTACGCTTGGACTCTTCACGGCCGTCAGCTTTATTAACCGCTACATTTTCTTTGTATCTGTTGTTCCGCGAAATATTCCGGGCAACTATATGGTCGCCGCCACAGACAGCACTCACTAACCCCGGACGTCTGATATGATTAAAACACTAAAACATCTTCTCGGCTTCGATATTAAAGAAGAAGAATACGCCTACGGCATCGACCCAGAGCATGGCTATCTTTCAGCGAGCCGCATTCCCGATCAATGGGTTAAATCGGTCTGCGGCTACTGCAGCGTCGGGTGCGGCATGCTACTCGGGGTGAAAGACGGCAAGATTGTATCGGTTCGCGGCGACAAAGATCATCCGGTCAACGAGGGAGACCTCTGTCCCAAAGGGTTGAGCGAGCATCATCCGCTCACCAGCCCCGACCGCGCCACGCATCCACTCATGAAACAGAGCGATGGTTCATTTAAACAGGTTTCTTGGGACAAAGCCTACGGCCACATGGTCGACACCGTAACCCGCGTGCAGGAAAAGCATGGAAAAGAGAGCTTTGGCGTGCTCTCCACCGGCCAATTGCTAACCGAAGAATTCTATGCCCTCGGCAAACTGGTGCAACTGGGCTTCGGTACCAATAACTACGACGGGAATACCACCCTTTGCATGTCGTCCGCCGTGGTGGGCTATAAACAGAGTTTTGGCTCCGACGGACCGCCCGGGTCCTATAAAGGCCTCGCCACGGCCGATGTCATTTTTCTCACCGGCGCCAACATTGCTGACAATCATCCCATTCTCTGGCACCACATTCGGAAAAACAAAAACTTCAAACTCATCGTTTGTGATCCGCGAAAAACCAAAACCGCGATGCTCGCCGATCTCTACCTTCCGTTGAAACCCCGCCGCGATCTGGACCTGATTAATGGCCTGATTCATTTAATCATCAAAAACGGCCGCGCCGACGAAGACTATATTCGGAAGCACACCACCGGCTATGAAGCGCTCTGCCAGCACGCCGAATCATTCGATCTGGCCACCACCGTTGAGCGAACCGGCATCTCGGAAGAAAGAATCCTCGAAACCTACGAAGCCATTTCCACCGGAAAAAATGTATTCTTTGGCTGGACCATGGGCATTAACCACAGCACACAGGGCTCAGATACCTCCAGTATGATCAATACACTGGCACTGATCACCGGCAATATTGGCCGTACTGGCGCAGCCCCCATGAGCATCACCGGACAATGCAACGCCATGGGTTCGCGTGAATTCAGTTTTTCGTCCTCGTTACCCGGCTACCGGAAGTTTGAAAAGCAGGAAGATCGCGCAGAACTTTCCAAACTCTGGAAGGTTGAGGAGAGCCTTATTCCGAGCGAACGGGGTGGAAATTATCCGCAGATTATTGACGCCATCCTTGAGGGAAAAATCAAAGCCCTTTGGGTGATTGCTACCAACCCACTGGTCAGCTTTCCCGATCAGGACCGCCTGAAAAAGGCGCTGGCCAAACTGGATCTGCTCGTGGTGCAGGATGGGTTCCACCCCACGCCGACCACGGAACTGGCCGATCTGGTATTCCCTGCAGCAATCTGGGGCGAAAAGGACGGAATGTATACCAATTCCGAGCGCCGGGCATCCCGAGCCAATGCGGTGGTTCCGCCTCCAGGCGAAGCGCGTTCCGACTTTCAAATTTTCTTGGACCTCGCAGAGAGGCTGAAAAAGAAGGATCTTCTATTCCCCGGCTGGACACGCTCCGAAGATGCCTTTGAAGAGATCAAGACCATCTCCAAGGGGCGCCTATGCGATTATTCCGGCATGACCATTGATAAAATGTTGGATCAGGGCGGCTTGCAATGGCCTTGCAACGCAACCAATCCCGATGGGTGCGATAGTCTCTATACAGACGGCGTCTATAAATTTGACGATGGAAAGGCCAAGCTCTTCTTTACTTCGCCACAGGCGCTTCCTGAAGATACGGATGCAAACTATCGCCTCAACCTGAACACCGGACGCACCGTGGAGCAATGGCACACGGGAACCAAAACACGCACCGTGGACCTGCTGAACAAATTGGCCCCGGAAGCCTGGGTGGAGATCAATCCGGCCACAGCAACATATTATGGCATCACGCCGCAGGATCGCGTTTCCCTGATTTCACGGCGCGGGCGGGTAGACAATATTTTAGTTCGCATTACCGAGACCATTCATCCTGACTCCGTCTTTATGCCGTTCCACTTTGCGGAGCAGTGTATTAACAAGCTAACGGTCCCAGCGTTTGATCCGAAATCGGGCGAGCCAAACTACAAACAATGTGCGGTAAAGCTGGAGCTCTTTAAGGGATAATCCTAAAAAGTGCAGCTTCAAAGGGAGCCCCTTTAACCTGAAAAATACAGTGGCCAAGTTGGTCGCAACGATGAGATTGAGTCCTAGCGGCGTAGCGGCCGAAAACAGGGTTCAAACCGAAGTGATGCGATGAAAGTGGCAACCCAAAGGGGAGAAATGAAGAAATAAACATCACCCAATGGGTTAAGCTAAAATCACTGCGCTTATTGACTAAAATACCCGCATGACTCCAGGTCGCGCAGATTGCACCGCCGATGAGTCTTTTATAATATGAGGATGTTTAAAGTGTACGAATTACGTCCAAACCTTGGAAATTAGAGCACTTCATCGATCCAGCCCCCACCGAGCACTTCGCCATCTTTAAAGAATACGGCGGCCTGTCCAGGTGTAAGCGCAAACTGTGGCTCCTCAAACGTGACCGTGACCGTCTCATCGTCTGCAATGCGAACCGTTGCCTGCGCACCATTGCTGCGGTAACGAGGGCGTACTTCACAAACGAGAGGCTCTTCTGGTGCGGATCCCGAAATCCAGTGCAGATCGTCTAACGTACACTCAGACTTCATTACGCCAGGACGTGGAGCCACGATGACCACGTTATTTTCCGTGTCGAGTTGCTTCACATACATGCGTTCACCCAGCGCAATGCCCAGCTTGCCGCGTTGCCCCACGGTGAACCGGTGAATTCCATCGTGCTGCCCCACCACGGTTCCATGATGATCATGAATCTCGCCAGGCTTAATGACGGAAGGATCGCGTTGTTCCACAAACTCGGCCAACTTGCCCTCCTCAATAAAACAAAGGTCCTGGCTTTCGCCCCGCGCAATAATGGGAAGACCGCGCTCAAGCGAATAGGCCTTCACTTCCGGCTTGGCTATTTTTGCCAGCGGGAAGAGCAGCATGGATAACTGCTTCTGACTCAACCGATGCAAGAAATAAGATTGATCCTTATTCGGATCCGCGGCGGCCATCAAATGATAGGTGCCCGCTTCATCTTTATCCACCCGTGCATAGTGCCCAGTGGCCACAAAATCGCAATTCAGCTGGACGGCACGGTCGACCAAAAATCCAAATTTAACAAAGGAATTGCAATAGATGCAGGGCGACGGCGTGCGGCCAGCCGCATAGGCCTCCACAAAGGGATCAACAATTTTTTTGGTAAAGATTTCCTGCGCATTCACCACATAATGGCGGATATCGAGAAAGGTGCAGACTTTCCGCGCCCGCTCGACATCTTCCAACGAGCAGCAACGAGAACCGTCTTTCCACATATGCGCGGTAAGGCCAATCACTTCGTAACCCTGATCCACAAGCATGGCGGCAGCAGCAGAACTATCTGTTCCCCCGCTCATTCCGACGGCCACACGGCCTTTTGTACTATTTTGGTCTGATTTTGACATGCGCGAAAGATAATCAGCCCACAGGAGATTGGCAAGGTCAGGTCCTATTTATTTATTCAACGGATCATTTCAACACTTCTTTCTCAGGTAAAAAGCATCCTGATTACGAAGGGTTTACAACATTCATCCAGAGAACTAGTATTTTTTACTAGACTTATCTCCCGCGTTTTACTAAAAAACATGCTCTTAAATAAATAACGAGGAGTGAACTATGGCAACAAATCCTATTGGTAAAAACACAAAGACGATCGGAATCAACATGCTTAAAGAGATGGCTGACGAGCTTGAAAAGCGTGCTGATTCCATGCATCTATCCACTAGCAAATACTGCAAAGTTATTCTGACGGAATGGATTTCGTCAGGCAACAAACTGACCCTACAGGAAAAGAAATAACCTTCCCCGGTTAGTTCACAAGGGCAAATTATACAGGGGGCTCCTCACGGGAGCCCCTTTTCAGATTCTAACTCTAGCAAGTAGACCCCGATGAGAAACCCGAACAAACATGAGCTTAGCCTTTGACTTTTCCGGATCTAAGGGTTAAGTTCCGCGATCATTTTTTGAGAAATTAACGACGGAGAGTTTAATATGTCCATGCACAGCAGTCTTAAAGGCGCGTCTAAAATTCGCACCAAACGTAACGTACTCAAGCGCTTCGAGCGTGTTGACAGCCTGACCAAAGACGGGCGTTGGAAAGTAGGCGACCGTGCACACGGCCTGCCAAAAACCAAACCTGAAGATTAATTCGGATTTGTTATTTTTTCAAAGCACTCCAGGCCCTGTGCCAGGAGTGCTTTTTTTATCTAGGTGAAACATGGCTGAAGCAGATTCTATTCGACTCCAGAAATACCTCGCAGATTGCGGCCTCGGCTCTCGTCGATTTTGCGAAACACTCATTACAGCAGGGCGAGTCAAACTCGACGATGCCGTAGTGACCGAGCTAGGAACCCGCGTCGATCCGTATACGCAAAAGGTGGAATGCAACGGGAAGATCTTAACCAAAGAAGCGCCCGTTACGCTGATCCTGAACAAACCGCCAAAAATTATCTGCACGTCCGACGATCCCCAAGGGCGCAGGACGGTGCTTGATCTTTTGGACGATCTTCCCGAACGTGTCTATACGGTAGGCCGCTTAGATTTTATGAGCGAAGGACTCATCATTGTGACCAACGATGGCGATTTGGCGCATTCGCTGATGCACCCAAAGTATCACGTTGAAAAAGTTTACAAGGTGTGGATTGACACACCACTCGGCTATCACCAGCGCCCGAAAATGATGCGTGGGATTCCGAACCAAGGCGAAACCCTGCGCATTTTGGATATTGATGAAGGCGTACACACCCGACAAGGCGTGGAATATACCATCACCTTGGGCGAAGGGAAAAATCGCCATATCCGCCGCCTCATGGAATATTTCGAAAAGAAGGTCTTTCGCCTTAAGCGCATTTCTATTGGTCCCTTACGCCTGGATGATCTAAAAACCGGAGAATGGCGAAGAGTCAAACCCGCGGAATTGAAAATTCTGCGTAAATCAATCGCAGAAGCCCAAAAAAATAATTAAGCAGGAAGCCGCTTGACTCAATGAGTCATACAGCAATAGCTTAATTATTTGTAATCAAAGCATTTAGAGTGGCGTGAGGGAACTGGCCCAGTGATCGCCCGGCAACCTGAGAAATCAGTTAAGGTGCCAAGGCCAGGCTTTGCAGTGCAAAGTAACGATGTGTTCCAACCATTGGAAAAAGATCGGTGTCTTTCCTCAAAGTTTCTCGCCATGTGGACAAACTTAATGAAGGAATGGGGAGACCAATGAGCAAACTGGAAACACAATGCCTACACGCTGGTTACGAAACGGCTGAACCCACCACCAACTCACATGCAATTCCCCTGTATCGTACAGCGTCGTACCGCTTCAACAGTACGGAACATGCGGCCAACCTTTTCTCGCTGAAAGAATTGGGAAACATCTATACCCGCATGACAAACCCCACCACCGATGTGCTGGAACAGCGCATTGCTGCCATAGAAGGCGGAGCTGCCGCTCTGGCCCTTTCTTCCGGCACCAGCGCCACCTTCTACAGCATTATCAACCTCGCACAGTCTGGCGATGAAATTGTCTCCGCCAACAACCTCTATGGCGGAAGTTACACCATGTTTAACAACATCCTTCCGAGCATGGGTATTAAGGTTCATTTTGTGGATCCTTTCGATCCAAAAAACTTCGCTGCCGCCATTAATGAAAACACAAAAGCAGTCTTCTGCGAGACCATCGGAAACCCCGCGTTGGAGCTTGTCGATCTACAAGGCATTGCGGATGTGGCCCATGCGAACGGACTTCCATTGATTGCTGATTCTACCTTCACGACCCCTGCTCTTCTCCGACCACTGGAACATGGCGTAGATATTGTGGTTCACTCCCTGACCAAATGGCTCGGCGGACACGGAACTGGAATTGGAGGCGTGGTGGTAGACTCCGGAAAATTTGACTGGACCACAGGCAAGCACCCCTTGCTGTCCGACCCAGAACCGAGCTATTGGAACGTTAGTTTTGCCAACGATCTCGGCGAACTGGCTCCCCTCGCCTATATTCTACGCATGCGTTTAATTCCATTGCGCAACCTGGGGGCCTGTATTGCTCCGGATAACTCATGGATGGCCCTGCAAGGCATTGAAACGCTTCCTCTGCGCATGGAGCGGCATTCCGAAAACGGACTAGCTACGGCAGAGCACTTGAAAAAGTGTAAAAAAATCGAATGGGTCAAATATGCCGGATACGACAAGCTAGCAGCCAAGTATCTACCCAATGGAGCGGGCGGCATGGTCGTCTTCGGAATTCAAGGGGGAGAGATCGCAGGACGTAAGTTCATTGAAGCACTCAAACTTTTCTCGCATCTAGCCAATGTTGGCGATGCGCGCAGTCTGGCCATTCATCCGGCGAGCACCACGCATTCACAGATGAATAAAGAACAGCAGGCAGCAGGCGGCATTACTCCCGGAATGGTCCGCCTCTCGGTCGGCATTGAAAATATTAGCGATATTCTTGCAGATATCGACCAGGCGCTCGCACAGGCCTAAGAAGGACATCTGACCATCCCGCAAATGGGTTGATCTCAAAAGGAACACCATGAACGTTAGCACACAGTTTTTTACATACGGTGAAAATCCCGAATCCCGCCTTCCCCTTCACGATGGAAGCCACTTCGGCCCCGTCACACTCGCTTATGAATCCTTCGGCGAGCTGAACGAGAAAAAGGATAATGCCATCCTTATTTTTCATGCCCTATCCGGCTCGCAGCACGTTTGCGGAACCAACCCAGAAGTGCCAGGCCTTGGAGAGCGATGGAACGAGGAATGCCAAGACGGGTGGTGGGAAGATTTTGTCGGTTCGGGCAAGAGCATCGATACCGATCAATTTTTTGTAATCTGTGTAAACTACTTTGGCGGATGCTACGGCACCACGGGCCCCTCCTCCATTAACCCAACAACCGGCAAACCCTTTGGAGGCGACTTTCCGCATATTTCCTTCGGCGATATCGTTGATTCCCAGCTCCCCCTTTTTGATGACTTGGGCATTCATACTTTCCACGCTGCCATTGGTTCTTCGCTGGGCGGAATGATGGTTATGAATTTTTCCACCCGCTATCCGGAACGCGTTAAACGCGTGATTCCTGTCGCCACCGGCCTGCAATCAACCACACTCACTCGCGTTCATAATCTAGAACAAATTCTCTCCATCGAAAACGATCCAAACTTCCGCAATGGGCACTACTACGACGGCCCACCACCGCTCTGTGGTTTGGCGCTGGCCCGCATGATCTCGCATAAAACCTTTGTTTCACTCCATCACATGGAAGCCCGCATGACTGAAAAATGCGAGCAAGAGCAGGACCAATTTTCTTGGTATAAAATACGGACGCCGCTCGAATCCTACATTCTTCATCAAGGCCGCAAGTTCCTCCGCCGCTTCGATGCCAACACCTATCTGTATTTAGTGGCCGGATGGACCAACTTTAATTTAGCCCGCGATTTAGGATACACCAGCTATAAAGACGTATTCGCCAACTGTGGCCACCAAAGATTCCTGGTTTTCAGCATCGATTCCGACTGCTGTTTCTATCCAGATGAACAGGAATATCTGCGCGATCAACTCATTGAATCCAACCTTGATGTGGAATACATTGCAGTGACGTCCGATAAAGGGCACGACTCGTTTCTGCTGGAACCGGAACTCTATTCCGCCCCCATTAAAAAGATGCTTGAATCATGATTATTATTTTATCTCCATCCAAGAGTATGAATATGGAGCCGGCAAAAGAAACCGACGTCTCCCAAGCCGCCTTTTTGGACCAATCACAGAAACTGATTTCCAAAGCTCGAATGTTTTCAAAACCAGAGTTGATGGAATTTATGGCGATCAGCGAAAAACTTGCGGAACTGAACCACCAACGCTTCAAGGCATGGAAGCAGCCCTTCTCACTCGAGAATGCCAAACAAGCTGCACTTGCATTCACGGGCGATGTGTATGACGGGCTGGATGCGACCTCGCTTAAAAAAGATGACCTAATCTTCGCACAAAATCATCTGCGCATTCTATCCGGCCTCTACGGGCTGCTGAAGCCACTGGATCTCATTCAGCCCTACCGGCTCGAAATGGGCCGGCCGCTAGAAACATGCGGCGCAAAGAATCTTTATGCATTCTGGAAAGCCACCGTCACGGAAGAGCTCAACCAAATCAATGACCATCTGCTCGTTAATCTGGCTTCGAACGAATATTTCAAAGTCATCGATATAAAAATGCTCGATAAACAGATCATTTCTCCGGTCTTTAAAGATGAAAAGAACGGGAAGTTTAAAATCATCAGCTTCTTCGCCAAGAAAGCCCGCGGAAAAATGGCCCGCTTCATCATCGAAAACCGCATTAAAACCGAAGATGGACTAAAAGGATTTGCGATCGATGGCTATGCCTACAACGCCGAATATTCCTCCCCATCCGAACCGGTCTTTACGCGCCCAGACGTCCAGACCTCAAACTAAAAATGGATCAAGGCATTCCGAGGAACCGCTCCTTCCTCCAAATAAATATGCAACTCTCCAGTCGTTGATTACCGTCAATCTCCACGACGAACAGACCTCCTCGGAGTAG
>JBAHZU010000023.1:0-7651 GCA_037132875.1 Pontiella sp. | reverse complement strand
TTCGAAAAGGTTAAAACCGCGTGAAAAAGCAAATGATCAAAAGGCTGGCCTCCAATCGTGATCGCCAAAGAATCCATATGCGTAAAATCGAAAGAGAGACGCTTTCCCGGCTTATGTATCTGCGGAAAATAAACCTCCTTTGCCGGACCGTTCGTAGCCCTCCAAAGCCTTGTTTTGCGCTGGAAAGTCCGAAGCTGTCCCTCCTGAAAGACACCGGGGTACTGTTCACAAAACCACTCGAACAAAGCCTTGCCCTGCAGCTCAGGAGCTACATCAAGCTTGGCTGCCACTTCGGGCCAAATAGATTCAAAAGGATCCTCTCGGGTTCGCCAATCCCGTTCCTTAATCTGAGCAGATGGAAGCTCACCTGATTTTATATATTTCGATGCTGTTTTAGGCGTCATATTCGCCTTCATCGCAGCCGACTCAATTGTCCCACATTTTTGATGTTCCATCCATAATCTCCTTACCTGTTGATCCGTAGTGGTAGACTGTAAATTAAAATGCCCAGTTTGGAAATCTATTGCTTCGGCACTTAAATGTTGTGAGAGGCGGCATAGTTGATATGGGGATCTCCAAAGTAGCTAGCCACCCGCTTCGGGGAATGTTCGAGCAACTTCATATAGCCCGTGGTCACATCCAGAAGTTTTTTTCTCGTTCGGGCTGGTGCGACCGTTGTGATCTTGTGTTTGAGGTCCGCATTGAACCGCTCATCGGGATTAAGCTCGGTCTGTAGCTTGGCAGAAAAAATAGTTCGATTTAATTTTTATGTTTTTCCACCCACTCCTTGACCAATTTTCTGTGATGAACGCGCAGATTATCGAGAACCAGGAAAACCTTGCTCTCAGCATCTTTGATAAGCAGTCCCAAGAACTCGATAAGGCGATCTGAGTTCAATGCCCCGTCGATGATCATCCAACGGCACTTTTCGCGATTGGTGACGGTTGATCTCATCGAAAACTTCTCGCGTCGGCCCCATACGGCACGAGTTTCCGGAGTGTGACCGCGAGGCGAATAACTGCTCCCTCTCACATCCGTATTCATCACGCAAGTCTGTCACCCCAATGAATCTCAACCCCTTCCATGAAGGCTCTGCGACTGAATTTTAAAACCGCAGACGAATTGTTCATAAAGGAATTAGCGGCATGAGCTATATTCGGCTTAAAAAATTTGGGCATTTTAATTTACAGTCTACCCATATAAAAACCGCCCCGCAAGCTGCACGGGGCGTCACGCTGCAAACCCTCTTGCTTAGTCCTCCTCAAGCGAAATCTGCAGTTGCATGAATTGTTTTGTTTCAACATCCATGGAGATCCGATTGGTGACCTCCTCAAATTCAGCATCAATGATACCAGACCCCACTTCAACCGTTGCATTGGTCAGCTGTTCAAACTCCAGACTCCAAGTTGACCCCACGGTATAGGTTAAGCCACGAGCGGCATAATCAATGCGCCGGCGGTAGATATAATCAAAGTACTGATCATTCCCATCGGGGTTAACCCCATATTTCGGCAGTACATCCGCGGCATCGTCCAATAGCGGATCACCACCCAAGGCATATTCCATCAGGTTATTCATGGAATCGCCATCCGGGTCGGCGCTAAATGCATAATTATTGTTTGTTATCCCCTGCTCATAAGCCCACGCCAAGTAGGAAAGGTCCTGACCACCGAGCGTCACATCAATATATTTCAGCCGAACACTTTTATCCGTATTCGTACTGGAGTTCAATAGGGTCATCTGTAAGGTGATTTCTGTGCCAGCCGATACATCGACCCTCGGATAATAAGTATCATCGGCAACATCGCCCTCCATCAAGAAATCATCGAATTCACTCGATGAAAGCGTCATTTCAGAAGGGGCGGTCCAGCCCGCAAAATCAATCTCGTCAATAGTGACATCAGTATCAAAAGAGAAAACCCATCCTTCTCCGGGGTTGAAGTCACGCGCCTCCGAGGACGTAATTCCAAGTGAGTTCACGGCATCATGAATACCCAGGCTGTTCTGACTGTCGCTCCAGGTCAGATGCCCAGCACCCTCCGAGGCCAACGATCCATCCTGCCCAATAATATCAACCGTCGTCAGCACAATATTGCTACGGGTTAGCGAACCGCCAATTCCAGCACCATCCAAAACACCCCCATCATCAAACGAAAATCTAATCGGATTAGTGATCTCGAGATCATCATCTCCGGCAACATATTCAATTTCAAAGAGTCCCAGCGCCCCTGTCGTATTCGCATCCGCCACCGTCACCCTCATTTCCCAAGTATCCACCGCATCAATCGTCAGCGGCGTCAGACCGGTTGAGTTGTAGTCAAACTCCGCGCCATTTGCAACAGCCGACACATTCGTACTCGTATTTCCAACCGTATAGACCATCGTTTCCCCATCTCCGCAATAGTAAGCGCCAAACGCCTCCACTCGAAGTTCCTTGAGCAAGTTGAATGGATCGGAATAAGATACACTTAGCACGATACACTCATCTCCATCCAGTCGATCTGCAACCCCGTTGGTCCCACCGGTATAGACCCCTTTGTCAGTAATGAATACATTATTCGTCTCCAAGGCGGTCACCGTAATCGTCAGCCCAACCAGAGCAGGATACCGCTTCGAAACATCATAGACGTAGTTATACTCATATGGAGTCGTATTGGAGTTAACAACGCCCTCATACCACTGAAAATCTTTGTCACTCGCACCTCCGATCCGAATACTATCCGTCACACCGTGCGCAGACAGCACCGCCAAGAAAAAAACCATTGAACAAGCTACGACATAGTTCATCATTATCTCACCCCTTTGTTTAGATTTTCATTTCTCGTCATAAAACGCATTCAAACCAGCCCTCCCCCCGCGCTTTGAAAACGACTCGTATACAAAATATGCGTATCCCATCCAAGATTTGGGACACCCACCTATCTTTTTCTCCCGCCGACTGACTGCCCCGAAGAATCTCCTCGAGTCATCCCATAAAAATCATCAGAAATGAATAGAATGTAGATTTAACCAATAAACACAGTACTTTCGTCTGATTTAAGGGTTCTACGTTAATTTTTGTTTTCTTAATTTCTCCCTCACAGATCAACGACTCCGTTGTCGTCCCATGGAATGAAATAGAGGTGAGTTACACAGATTCAGCGTTGTTCGAGGATCTCGAAGCGCGCGTTTGAATGGATGGAATCGCGCAACGTTTGAGGATCGACTTGGCCGGGATAAATAATGACCCTACGCAACAGCGGCAAATCGACGGAATGGTTGAAGACGAGGGTTTCGCAGCCCCTGAGGTCGAGGGTTTCGATGGGGAGGTGCTGGAGGTCGCCGGGAAAAAAAGCGCCCCCCCCATATCCACCTTCAGGGTGCGGAAGGCAAGGAAACGAAGGAGACATCTGTTCGACCCCCAGGTGTCCCATATGGTTAAACGAATGCTCTGGTTTGCCCTGACGTGAAGAATTGATGTGGAGGCATCATACTCCATCGAAAAATCCTCCTGGGATTCATTGATATATTGGAGCAGGGCTTCAACCACGGGTGCATATCCAGCGGTATCGATGCGGGCCGCATAATCGTAGGCCACGATCCGCTCCATGAGTGCTTTTCGGGTCGGGTTGAGCTGGCCCGCCCGTACCAAGAAGCTAGCCAGTATCCCGACGGACGGGCGGCGCTCCTCCGAGAAGTCAAATTGGGGAAAGGCCTGCGCAAATAAGAGATAGTCCGCCAGCCCGCTTTGTGGTTCGACGGGATAGATCCGCGCCTCCTTAAAATTCAGCGTAATACAATGGAGAGAAAACCGTTGAAGCCTTGCATTTGAGCTCTCGGCATTCAGCGCAAAGGCCGAAGCAACCAGTTTACGCGCTTCGCGCACCGTCTCTATTGGACGGAAATAAATACTCAGCTTCTTCAGATCGCTAGCGGAGGCAGCCAATTTATTGGCCAGCATCATTCGCTCATCCTCAGAACGTTCCAATTCATCCTGATAGAGGATTTCCACCGTTTCCACTTGGGTTTCAAACTCCGCGGCACGATCGCGATGACGCCGGATGTTCTGAAAAGAAAACACCATGAGTTCCGAAATGGTTACCATGGCAATCAATGCAATCGAGGCAGGTAGCCGGTTCCGCCCAAGGAACAAGCGAGCTTCTCGGAAAAATCCAGGGTGTTCCGCAAGCGTGGAATAGCCCCCGAGGAAGTTGGAAATTTCATGCCGGAGTTCCTGAACCGAGGCATAGCGCCCGGCGGGTGCAAGGGCGGTCGCCTTGAGCACCACCGCTTCGAGCGCCGCGGGAATATGGCGTTCGGGATAGCGATTACGGGGCGGAGCAAAGTCGGCAACCTTCGTTGCTTCAATAATTTCATCCTGGGTCCCGGTAAATGGAGGATGCCCCGTGAGAATCAGGTGCAGCAGACATCCGAGAGAAAAAACATCGCTGCGGGGATCCTTCACAGAACCAGGAACCACCTGTTCAGGCGCCATATAGCCCAGACTCCCTTTGATCTCCCCCACCAGCGTCATGTTTTCAATCGGCTTCAGCGCGGCGGGTATCTCATACTCGCCCTCCTCCATTGCCCCGATAATTTTAGCCAGCCCCCAGTCACAGACCAGCACCTCGCCGAATTTATTAGCCTGAATATTTTCCGGTTTGAGATCAAGATGGATAATGCCCTGGGAGTGGGCATAGGCCACGGCATCGCACACTTTCAGAAACACATCAAGCAGTTCACGCCGACCAGCGGGGTTCGATCCAGTGGCCCGGTCAGCCAAGGTCGATTCGCCCTTTAGGTCCATGGTAAAAAAAGGTCGGCCAGTCTCATCAATACCGGCATCGTGCACCGTAATAATATTCGGATGGCTGAGCGATGCGGTGAGCCAGGCTTCGTGAACGAAGAGATCGTAGAATTCTGCCCCTCGATCCGCGCGCAGACGGGCCATGGCAATCCATCGCCGCGTATGGTTATTAAATGTTTTATAGACTTCTTTGACGGCTCCTTTACCCAGCAGTTCCTCATCGCGATAGCGCGCGCCTTCTCCAGCCAGTTCGATATAGGATGGGCACAACCCAGCCAAGCCCTTATCATTGAGTTCTGTTGCTTCCTCATAGGCATCCACTAACCGATAGTCGGGCTTGTAGATCATTCGGGGGGTTCCAATTCTGCAACTCGTGCGCGGATTTCCAAATAGAGTCGTTTCTTCACTCGCTTACGAAGTGTGTATACCGACGAAATCGTCAACCCTGTTTTTTCGGCAATCTCCGATGCGGGAAGTCCATCAAGCCCCCATTCAAAAACCTCAATCGCCTGCCCCTTGAATACGTTACGAACCTGATCCATAGCCAGGTTGGCCACATAGGCCGCCCACTCCTGCTCAATCCGTTTATCAATTTCCGAAGGTTGGAACGAGGCATCCAAGCGTTGCTCTTCGCCAAATAGGCGAACGCGATTCTGTCGATTTTTCTGCTTCCGAAAATGCGACAGCGCCGCATTGCGAATCACCGTGCTGAGCCATGTGCGAAATCGAGCGCGGGAACGATCGTAGCTGGAAAGATCCTTGGTTAGAGCAATCAGCACGTGCTGGGCAACATCTTCAATATCACCGCCCACCACGCCCATTTCATTCAAAATATAAAAAATGAAACGGCGGTAGTGGCCCACAAACTCCTCCCAAGCTTGCTCATCGCCAAGGTCACAAGCCCGTTGTAGCAATGTATATCGCGTATTATGCATCGTCCCCATGCTCTAAGAAATAGCTCTTTAAGGGTCTAATTAGAATCATGAATGCAAAAAAAATGCAAAAAAAAGGGGCGCGGCCTGAAGCCCTCGGAGCACGCATTTACGCCATCAGGACTCAAAATCTCGTCGTTGCAATAAACTTGGTACCTGCATTTTCTAGGCTTATCAACGCATGCTGACCGCGCAGGGTCCAGGCTGGCCTTTCATTCCCGATCGCTCGGTTTGGCAGCACGGCTCAGGATTGAACTAAAAAAGCACCCTCCGATTCGGAGGGTGCAGTTCCATACGCTAAATGAGATGTTGTTTAGTTCGTGAAACGGCGACGAATTAGAAGAATTCCTCCTCCAAAGGCTGCAATCAAACCCAGCGTACCGGGTTCCGGAATTGCAGTAACGGTCAGTACACCATTGGCACCGCTGTTATCAACGGCAAAAGACCAGATATCCGTATCCACACCCGCAGCGAATGCCAGACCATTATCCACAATGTCTCCTGCAGCAACTTCCATTACAGTCCAGGTCCCTACTCCAGCGCCCCCGTTGAAATAATCAACATCCAAGAATGCTCCGGATTCGAAAGTCGCAGGGCCCGTACTGATGTTAATTACAGACAGGCCTCCAGCATCAACCCCCAGATCAAGCGTTGATCCTCCATTCTGCTCCCAACTCCCGATACTCATTGTTCCTGAGGAACCTAAAACACCGAAGTTCCCGGTTCCGCTCCCTTCGGAGGACCCGAGTCGCACACCATCAGTAATTTCCAGTGTGCCATCACCAGAAATAACCAACGAACCCGTTCCTGCATCAGTTCCGGCTACATTCGCACCCAGAAACAGACTGAAGCCTCCAGGAGTAGGAGAGCCGGTCGCCTTCAGGGTTCCGCCGGATACGGTCATTATTCCCGTAGATCCAACATCCTTACCCACCTCAGACCACCTGACCTCACCAGTACCCCCAGTCACGTTGTAACTACCCGCATTACCGGATCCAATACCAATCTGGGTCGAATGAAAATTTCCGCCTCCGGCAGCACGTAAGTGTCCTCCGCTATTTACCGTCACACTACCATTTGTAATATACGTAGCGGATATGTATGCGGTTTGAGCACCAACCGATACCGCATGCCCATCAATGTAGGCATAATCGTCGTTCGCCGGAGTTGAACCACCTAGCCAGTTAGCCGCGGTGTTCCAGTCGGCATCTGCTCCTCCGCCAATCCAGTAGTAGTCATTATTGGTCGCTTGCGCTGCCCCAGCCACGAGTAGCGCCACTGCACTTATCAGTATTCTTTTCATTTAGGCCTCCCTTTGTAACATTCTCTTTTTAAGTACATATTCGACAACCTTTTCCTCTGCAATGCCCCACAAGGAACCACCGCATCGGATACAGCCCGATTTAACATTTACAGAGATACCCCCGCATGATCCGACCCACAAGAACGTTCTCGGTCATGGACCTCCTTGTTCGTGCATACTTATGCATCGATCGGTAGTAAAACGGACCGCGCCGCGCTTTTTACTTCTGAAATCGAATTAATTTAGATAGTTTTTATGCATGAATTCAAACCGTGAAATTTCAGCGCGTCGCATCACTCAAGGAGATATTGCCCACCATGCGGGCGTCAGTGCATCTACGGTTTCACGGGCCTTGCAGAATGACCCCCGGATCACGAAAGCCGTACGGAAGAAAATTTTGTTAGTTTCCCAGAAACTCGGCTATCAACCCGATCCCTCAATCAGTGCCTTGATCAACTATCGGTGGAAATCACAACCCTCTAACTTTGTGGGGGTGGTGGCATGGATTACCATTAATGATGAACCGGGCGAACTTAAAAAAAATAGCCCGGAGATCGATCTCTACTGGGAAGGGGCTCAAAAAGGGGCTCACCGTTTCGGTTATCGTATCGATGAATTTTCGATTCGTGA
>JBAHZU010000145.1:0-24866 GCA_037132875.1 Pontiella sp. | reverse complement strand
ATCTCTCTAAAGGAATATGTGCTCGCCTCCTGGATTGGCATGATGCCCTGCACGGTCATGTATGTGTATATCGGCTCGCTCGCCGGTGACCTTGCCCACCTGGGAGCCAAAACGGCAGAAGCGCCTTCGGGAATTCAATGGGCCATTAATAGTGCCGCATTGATCGCCACTGTCCTCATCACCCTCTTGATCACCAAAATGGCCAAGAAAGCCTTGGCGGAGAAGGGCGAGGGGTGAGATCGCGGCAAATATGATTCTAAACGGGGAAGCGCCGAATCGACTGCGATTTCTCGCAGGCGGTGCATGCCAAACCGCAGCGGGACTTTGCGGGGGAATAGGTCGCTTGCGTCTAATCTCTTTTCCAAGGATTGGAAAAATCACGCTCCCCCATAAATTTGACTGGCTCCGTACGACTGATTTTTGTATACAGATATACTTTTGAACCCCCCGAAAGATCGTATGCCGCAAGCCACTTCAGAAGACTCCGCATCTAAAGCTCATCCTCCGTCGAACGCCAAGGGGTCAGATCCCTTTTCAGTCCGGGCCGTGCGCTCCTTTATGTCAAAAATTGGCAACGGCCTGCTTTCGGCGTCCGGCTTTGAACGGGCGGAAGCGGAGCAGGAAGAAGCGGAGGTCTTCGAAGAGTATATCGATCCCACGGAAGCCGCGGCGGAGCACGACCGTATGCACCGCGAAGAACAGCTTGATGGCTGGCGGGCAGAATATTCCCAGGCCGTGGAAAAACGCAATGTGGCCCAAGAACGCTTTGCCACCACCAAAGCCCGTGCCATTGAACGCGTACACCAACAGGCGGAAATCATCCGGCAGAAACTGGAGCAAACCACCCACGAATCGGCATCCATCGCACCGGTCATCGAGCAAAAATCCCTCGATTTATCTGAGCCAGAACACGAAGTTCATGCGTGGATTTCCGCCGGGTCAGACGATTACACGCGTCCGGGGGCCGATCTCTACGACACGCCCGAAAGCACCGAATTCATTTTCATCGATCCCGAAGAACTGGAGCGTCAGAAAAAGGCGGTACAGGATACGCTCGACAACTTTGCGGTCGATGCGACCGTGTGGGATGCGGTGGTTGGCCCGCGGGTGACCCAGTTGCGCCTGAAACCCGGCCTCGGCGTTCGTGTGGAATCCATCAGCTCGCTCAGCAACAACTTGGCCTTGGCGCTGGCGGCGGAAAGCATTCGCATCCAGGCGCCGATTCCCGGCAAACCGTACGTGGGTCTTGAAATTCCAAATGGCAACTCCGCCCCGCTCAGCCTCGGGCTCCTCATGAGTTCCAACGATTGGAAAACATCGAAAGCCACCATTCCCCTATTGATGGGAATGGAGCTGGGCGGAAGCCTTTGCATTACCGATCTTTCCGCCGCACCGCACATGCTCATTGCCGGCGCGACCGGTAGCGGAAAATCGGTCTGCATGAATACCATCCTCATGTGCCTCATCAGCCGCTTCTCGCCCGACGAATTGGAGCTGATTCTGATCGATCCCAAGCGCGTTGAGTTCGGGGCCTATGAAAAGCTGCCGCATCTCGTTCGCCCCGTCATCACAGAAGCCCAGTTGGTGGTGCCCGCTCTGCAGTGGGCCGTGCGCGAAATGGAAGAACGGTATAAGACGATGGCGAAGGTCGGGGCCCGCAATATTGCCGGATACAACGAGAAGATGGATGAACTCGGCATGAAACACATGCCGTTCCTGGTGCTTATTATCGACGAACTTGCCGATATTATGCTCACAACCGGCGCGGACGTGGAAACGGCGTTGGCCCGCATTGCCCAGCTTTCGCGGGCCGTTGGGATTCACACCATCATCGCCACGCAGCGCCCGAGCGTGAATGTGATCACCGGCATGATCAAAGCCAACTTCCCAACCCGCGTGGCCTTCAAGGTTTCCTCGCAGATCGATTCCCGGACCATTCTCGATGGGCGCGGCGCGGAAACCCTGCGCGGAAAAGGCGATATGCTCTTCAGTCCACCGGGCATCGGCATTCTCCAGCGCGTGCAAGGGCCTTGGGTGAACGATGCTGAAATTGCTCGAGCGGTGGACCACTGCGCCGAACAACGCGAACAAAACTTTAAAATATCGATCACCGATCTTTCCCCCTGCGAAGGCGATGAAAGCTTTGCCCTGCGCGCGGCCGAGGAGTCCGACCCGATGCTCGACCAAGCCATTGAAATTATCCTCCGCGATCACCGCGCCTCCACCTCCTATCTGCAACGCTGCCTGCGCATCGGTTATAATCGGGCCGCGAATCTGATTGAAGAGATGGAAGCCAAAGGTATGGTCGGACCTCAGATTGGAAGCACCCCCCGAGAGATCCTGATTGAAAATTAAACCTTGAGACCTGAAATTTGAAAGATCGTGATGCGTGAAACGTGAGGATTAAATCATCCCGTTTCAATCGTCACTCCTCATTTTACCATGCCCGCTGAAATTAAATTAGAAGAACTGCTGGAGGCCATCCGAAACGATGGTCCGCGCGAGGTGGTGCAACGCTATCGCCACAATCTGCTTCCGAGTCGGGTTCTGATTGATCTCTACAGCGATCACCCCGAACGGGATAACCTCCTTTTTCTCGCGCTCTATCCCACCGTTCCGAGCCAAGTGCTCGAAGATCTGGCCGAAGCGTGCATGGATCCCGAAATTCAAGCCGCGGCCGCCACCAACCCGCGATGCACCCACTTACTATTGGTCCGGATGGCGCGCGAAGGCGGCGCTCCCGTTCGTGCGGCACTGGCGGCGAACAAGCTCCAGAACGCTCGGATTACTGCGGGCTTACTCAACGACTCCAATTTATTTGTGCGCATTGCGCTGGCGGGAAATGGCTCGATTGGCGAGTCCTACCGCACCGCATTGGCACTGGATCCTGAACCGGCCGTGCGCTCCGCACTCTCCAGCACGGCCAAGCTTCCTGATGAGGTTATTCACACCCTTTCCGCCGATGCAAGCGCGGTGGTTCGGGCCCATCTATATGGCTATGGGAAAGTGACGCAGGAGGTGTTGCAAAGTTGGGCTGGATCGGACGACGTTGAGGCTCAACGCCTAATGCTGGCCCGCAACAAACTCAAGCCGGAACTGGTGCAGACGCTTCGTCTCAGCCCCGATGCGGTGGTGCAGGAAGCCATTAAAGAGTTCTACGAACCCTCCCCAGCCGATCTGCTGGCGCGCGCAGAATCGGACAACGAGTTCCAACGTTTGGAAACGGCCAAACGAGAAGATCTTCCGGCCGAAATTCAGCATGTGCTGGCCAACGATGCCGTTGCCGCAGTGCGCGTGGCCCTCGCTGCAAATCCTGGTTTGGATGAAGAGGTGGCCCTGAGGATTGCAGCATCGAACGATACCGCAACCTGCGAGGCGCTGGCCACCAACCCCCAACTTCCCGACGCTGGAAAAGTGGAGCTGTGCCATCATGAGTCGAATTCCATTCGCCTGAGCATGGCCTATCGCGACGACCTAACCGACGAATTGCTCGATATTCTGGTGAACCAGCAGGACGATCTCAATCTGATGGGGCATCTGGCTCTACGCGGCATCCTCTTCTCTGGCACCCAGCCCGATCGGTTGGAACAGATGCTGAAGAAAAAACGGCCTTCGCTACACGCGTTTGCCGCAGGCTCGGCTCAGCTCAGCCACGCCCAGGTCCGCAAACTCATGCGTAACAATGCGGTTTCGGTTCGCTTAGCCCTTTGCGATAATCCGGTCCTCACGCGCATGGCCATGGAAGAACTTTCCAAAGATTGGAACTCCGCCGTAGCTGAAAAGGCCCTAAAACAACTCGCAAGCATGCCCAAAGAAGAGCCGGATGAAGCCATCCATGCCGAGGATGAAGATGAGGATCGCGATCTCGTCTCCAAAATTGTGAAATTTTTTAAGTAATGAAGTAGTGAGGAAATAAACCATGGCCAAGAAACTCATACCACTGACCGCCCGCGATATTCTGCTGCAGGCCGATGCTGAAACGATTCGCGAGGCGCTCGAAGCGCGCGTGAAGATCGACGAGCTGCTCGTGAAACGCGAGGAAGCATATCGTCAGATCGAAGAAATTGAGCTCCAGGTGGAAGGACTCGTGGGCGAAGAAGGCATCTTTGTTTATCCAGAACCACCCGTCCCCGTTGCAGGCTTCAGCAAGCCCGTTCCCGCATCCCGACCCAAGCTAAAGATCGCTAAGCCAGAACCTGAAGAGGTCGAGGTCGTCGCTCCTCTGGCAGCAAAAGAAGAAGAAGAAGAGATCGTGGACGACGGGGTCGAAGAAGGCGGCGCAGACACAGAAGCCACCCCACCGGTTGAAGACGAGTCCGCCGACGAAAAGAAGTAATTCGTAATGCGTCATCCGTAATTCACGGACCGTACGCATTGCCCGTTACGCATTATGTCTAACCAGATCCAAATTAATCAGAAGCTCATGGAGCGCGAAGATCGCTTGGTCGAACTATTCGACCTGGAACGGCAGATCAACGGCATTCTGGGCGGCGCGCCCTATCCATTTGTCTCGCGGGATACCCTGCCGTCGCGTCAAAAGCGGAAGAAGCCAGCGCGCAAAACGGCCCCGAAAAAAGCCGCACCGCACCGCGTGCGCAAACTGGATCCAGAAACCGAAGCGGCGTACCGCATTGAATATCTGCAGAACGACGAAACCTGCATCGAAATCCACACCGATCCCCGGCCACTGGCCCTCTTGCTAAACACCCCACTTCCAACCCTTGGTCTGCAGCGCATCGAAACCGTTCAGTCGGAAAATGAGGGGGAATGGACGGTGGTCGACGTGCTCTTCCGCTCTACGAATTAATGGGCGGAATGCCCGCGTTCCTTTCCCTCCGCCACCCACGGCCAATGTATTCGCGCGGCGTCTGCGGAGGAACCGTACGTACAAATTCTCGGGACGGTGTAATCCGACGCCCCTCCATTTATGCTTTATCGGGAAGCATGGAACCATCCATCCATTTTCCGTCGATCAGGGTTTCCTTCTGGATGGATGGAATGCCAAAACTTTGTTCGTTCAGCAAGGACGTCACGGTACGAACCGCGGCGCGGCCGATCTCTTCGGGGTTCTGATCGATGCCGGCATTAATCGGGGTATCGTGAAGGCTGAGTGTCGCAAGGGCCACATCGCCGGGAATGGTATATCCCAGCTCTCGAAGCATCTCGGGGATCGCTGGGCGTTCGGTGAGTATGGCATCGGGTCGGGTTGTTTTCATCCAACATTTCAGATGGTCGATCTGTTGTGCTTTGGACATATTTTCCATGAAAAATAGCGGAGGAATTCTGCAAAGATCCGGCAGGGAATATTGGGCAAATGCGAATCCTGCAGAGAAAAAACGGGTGGGCGAGCGATGCCCGCAAAACCCGATGCGTTGATAGCCCTTCTCCACGATTTTATTGAACGCTATATAGGTGTTACGAACCTGAGAACTCGTGATGCGATGCACCTGGGGATAATCTGTGCTGAGGCCAAAGCGTACGGCCATATAGTCCTGCCAAGGAAACTTTTCCCAATCGCCGGTCAGGTTGGCACCGCCTAAGGAGGCAAGAACAATGCCCTGGATATTGCGGGTCTTAAAAATCGTATTCATTCGTGCGAGAGAGAGTGTACTTGTGGTGAATTCCTCTAGGTGGAAACCAAAATGGTTTGCCGCTTCGCATGCACCCTTCCAATAGAGATCAAATTCGTGCTGGATCCGCAGGTGCGCGGGGTCTCGAAAGGGATTGATCCAGGCCAGCGTCGCCTGTCTAATTTTTTTCTGGTTAGAAAGACGGTAGCTGGAAAGCGCCGAGAGCATCGGGTCGGGGTGATAGTTCAGCTCGGCGGCCTTTGCGTGCACGCGATTTCGTGTGGCTTCGGAGATCCGCGGATGGTTTCTCAACGCCAGAGAGATCGTCATCTGCGAGACCCCGAGCGCCTTGGCAATATCGGAGTGGGTGATGCGACGGGAGCCTTGGTTCGCCCCCTTATTGGGGTTCTTTTTCTTGCGATCAGCCATCTCACACCCCGGGGGTAATTCGCATTTGCGCGGTCTAGGTTTACTTAAAAACTAGAATATGAATTGTTGCTGATCAAGGCAAGCGTATTTTGGTTACTAACTTGAAATAGGGCTCATCTTCGATGAGTCGGACTTCATTGAAGCGTCTCAGACAGATCAAAACGGGAGTGTATAAGATGAAAAAGAGAATCGGACTCGTTGTGGCGAGTGTTGCAGTGCTGGCGGTTGGTACACAAGCGGCTATTATTGCACAGGATGATTTTAGTTATGCTGACGGTGCTTTGACGGGCCAGAGTGGTGGAAGTGGATTTAGCGATGCATGGTCCACGGCTTTTGGGACTGGAAATCATATTGAAAGTGGTGTCGCACAGTCACAAGGAACAGGGGGAAATATTAGAACTCTGAATTCCGAATGGGGCTCTTCTGGAACCGTCTGGTTTACGTTTGATTTCGGAACGTCCGTTGATCAGAACACATTTGCCGGGCTCTCCTTTTTCGCAGATACCAATGGCGACGTGGGCAGAACCGAACGTGTTTTGATTGGGGATCGGTCCGGTGCAGATGTTTGGGGAATTGCATTTCCTTCCGGAGGCTTTAGTAACTCCAGCCTATCAACGGAAGGATATAAAACCGGGGTTGGGAGAATTACGCTCGGGGCCAGTGCAACCAGCTCAATTGATCTGTGGGTTGGGGCCAATGCGGTGGATGCAGTCGATATTTCAGGGGCGTCAGATGCAACGCTGACTGGATTGCAACTGGAAGATGTTACACAGGTTCGCTTCGCAGCAGGAGCGGATACGTATTCGTATGACAACTTCATCCTCGGAGACACCTACACCGATGTCGGTGCCATTCCGGAACCGGCTACGCTGGGACTGCTGGGTGTTTTTGGTGGTGGACTCCTGTTCATTCGCCGTCGGTTCATGAACTAAATTACTCATTTCAAGCAATCGGAATGGAGTATTTATACTCCATTCTTACTGAAAAAGTAAATATTGGAGCACTATGATAAGGAAAAGAAACACCATGAGATTTGGAGTGGTAGCCGTTCTGGTTGGTGCCTTTTTGATGGGGAGCATAACGGCAGATGCTGCATTGGTCACGTATACAGGCCCGGCCGACAGTGACTTAACGGATGGAGCGAACTGGAGTACCGCAGCCTATCCAGCCATCGGTGATTACTGTCAGCTGAATACAACTTCCGTTATAACCAGTGCGGTGCCGAATAATCTCTTGGCCCTTGAAGTGGGGAACGGAGCGGACGGCGTGTTGAATATTCAGACGGGCGCTGTTTATTTAGCGAATATGAATGTGAATTGGAATTCCCAGATTGGACTGAATGCGGGGAATGGTACGGTTAATCAATCGGGAGGCTTCGCGACGTTTAATGAGCTGGAACTCGGGAGAACTGCGGGTGCGGTCGGAAACTACAATCTGAGCGGGGGCCACTTAATTATTTCAGGAGCCCTAGGGGGGGCCTCTTTGCATCTTGGGTCCAGTAAGACAGTGCAAGATTTTGGGACCGGAATATTTACGATATCGGGAGGAGGTTTTACTGCCCCATCTGCTGTTAAACTGGGAGATGCTTCATTAACAGGAACCGGAACGTTCAGCGTACAGGGTGCGGGATCAACCAATATCAGTCTTGGTGGTTGGAATCAGCATGTGGGTTCGATACTGGAGCTTGGAGTTGCCGTTGAAGGCATTACCCCGATTACCATCAGTGGAAATGCTTATTTTTCATTTGGATCCACCGTGGATGTTTCCTTTATTGAGGGAGAACTTGATCCTGGCTATTGGACCGTCATGACCGTGGCTGGAACGATTTCGGATGAGGGCATGCTTCTTGCGGACGATGTGGATGCCACAATGTGGAATTTCGGCGTGACCAATGGCAATGAACTCTGGGTCAGTTATGGCATGGGTGGATGGGTTGCTCCAACCGTTCCACCCCCGACTAGCGGCGTATATGCATGGCCAACTTCGCCAAGTACCGTAAGCCTGGCTTGGGCCATAAATCCAGCGGCCACAGGATACCATGTGAAACGTTCTACTGAAAGCGGAACAAACTATGTCACGATTGCGACCGGGGTCACGGAACTCAACTATGCGGATACGACGGTTTCTAGCAATATGACGTACTACTATGTCGTCAGCGGAGCAAACGATTCGGGAGAAGGGGCCGATTCCGAAGCATACCGTGCGGTCGTGATTCCATATACCATCATCGGTACGGATACGGTTTGGGATTCAACGGATCCAACGCTTTACAAATACAGTCTGTTTGATGGCGATATTGACACCTTTTTTGACGGGTCGGGCGCCACCGCTTGGGCGGGGCTGGATTTTGGGGCCAATAATGCGCAGCAGATCGTTGGAGTCCGGTATGTGCTGCGCAATGATTCCAATGCTTGGAAAGGAAACATCAATGCACAAATTCAGGGCGCGAATTCGGCCGATTTTTCAGATGCCGTTACGCTCTATACACTGGGATCAAACTCGGTGATTTATTCGACGATGAATTCGGTGGAAATTACGGATGAAAATACTTACCGCTATGTTCGCCTGACTGCCGGAAATCGAAATGCGGTTAATTTTATGGCTGAAATCAACTTTGTTCTGACCACGGACTTTACGACCTCGGGCACGTCCAAGTTTTGGTTGGATGAATATGGCTTGGTAACGGGCGGCGATTATGAAGCGGCCGACTATGAAGATACCGACGGTGACGGACTCCTGAACTGGGAAGAATATTATGCCGGTACTGATCCAACCGATGCGTCTTCTGTGCTGGCCTTCAATTCCATGACTGTGGATGGAGCAGATGTTGTTCTTATCTGGCAGTCTGTTGAAGGAAAAAGTTACAGCATCCTAACCCATACCAGCCTGACCTTCCCGAATGTGGGCACGGTGGCATCCGGTATTGTGGCGACCTCCAACGAAACCTCCTACACGATTTCTTCGGGCAGTGGAGATGCCGTATTCTATGAAGTGGGTGTTGAATAATAGTCCCGACGGCTAACGCGCTTCCGGGCACGAGGGGGCGTTCTGCCCTCTCGGGGCCCTTTATTTTAGATCAGAGAGATACTTAAATGAAGAATTCAATGCCGGTTGTTTTGATGATGCTGTTGTTGGGGGCGGGACGATCCGCGGCGCAGACCGTGGTGAATTCGTTGAGCGAGTTGCAAGCGCACTTAGGAGACAACAATGCCCACATTGTGATGACGCCCGGCACCTATCGGATAGCGCCAGATGATGTGACATCGGGACAGTTTACCAACGCAACCCTTTTAACGATTTCAGGCACCAACAGCGTGTTTGATTTTACAGACGTGGAGATTGAAGTTGATACCGATCTCTTTCAATCGTTTGGCAGTGTGCAGGTGATTGAAGTTGCCGTATGGGGGCAGAGTAATACGTTAAAAAATCTAACGCTGACAGACCTTGGAAGCACCCGACCCAGCAAAACGGCGCTGAACGTTCTGCTGGATGGGCGAGATAATACCGTCGAAGGCTTTAACGTCACGGTGCGCGGATCCTATCCGTATGGCTATGGCGATATTTTCGGAAAGGGCAGCGGCAGCGTGATCGGGCATAAAAAACATTCGGCCATCTTGGTGCGGGGAGATCGGAGCCTTCTGAAAGACTGTAACGTATTTCAACGTTCGTATGGCCATGCCATCTTTGCCCAGGGCGCTCTTGATGCCGTCATTGAGGGGTGTTATGTCGAAGGTGAAATGCGAACCACGGATGAGGTGCTGGCAGAAGCCGGAACCGGGTCCGCCGCCGATGACGTTGACTTCATGACGGTATGGGGATGGACTCTCACGCCGGGCTCGATGTTCAGCACGTTGGAGGAGGGAATTCGCGCCTACAGCGGCGGGACAGATCCCGATGGAAATACACGGGGTTGCATCAACCTGACGGTGAAAGACTGCACGGTAAAAAATGCGCGCGGCGGGGTTTCAATTGGATGGACTTCTGGAACCAAGTATATTGAAGGCTGTGTGACCATCGATTGCGAAGGTGCCTACTGGCCGGGGTCCAACGGACAGATTGTGGAGAGTGCCGGAAATGCGGCGTATGCCCCCTTGTTATTATACTTTTTTGAAGGTCGCGGCGGCAGTGTGGTTGATTTAACGCTCGTGGATAATGAGAATCGCTATGGGAATGATGAATTACTTTATATCATCGGCGAGGGTCATGATGTGACGATCCGAAGTCGGGATGGATATGTGCAACCGGATATGCGGGTTATGGCCAGCGGTATTCGCAGTGGACATCGGATTGATCCGAGTAACGCCTATAACAATCTCGCCGCTCAAAATAATACGATCAACAATCAGTCGCAATATGCACTGGAATTAAGCACCAACAGTTTTAACAACGGGGGTCAATCTGCCGGGCCGGTCTCAGATTGGGGCAGCGGAAACAACATCAGCCCGATTTCCAACCATACCGCCGGCGGATTTTCCGTTCTGCAAATCGTGCGGGGTGAATATTTCAGTGCTCAGAATGGGATCTCTGTTCATGCCGAGGGAGAAATGGGTTCCAAGATTTTGAATATTCAAGATGGAGACTGGCTACGGTTCGATGACTACTTTTTCGGCAGTGGTCCCAATCGATTTGAAGCGCGGGTGGTCAGTGGGAGCGGAGGCACTATCGAGCTTCGACTGGATGCCGTGGATGGCGAGCTAATCGGAACCTGCGCGGTTCCGGCCAGCACAACATCCAATGCGTGGAACACGGTCGCTGTTTCGCTCAACGAACCTCGGGGAAAGCACGATGTCTATCTGGTGTTCACTGGCGGTGCTGGCGAGCTGATGGAATTGGATGCCTTTAAATTTGATGTGCTGTTTCCGGGCCACACCCCGAAGGAATGGTATGCACCTACCTTGGTCGGGCATTGGAAATTTGATACCGGCAGTGGGAGCGTGGCGGTGGATTCATCCGGACTCGGCCATCATGGAACCCTTGAGAATTCCAGTTGGGTGGTCGGTATGGAGGGTCATGCGCTCGCGTTTAATGGAAACTCCTCGCAGGTGATCCTTCCGCCAGAAGCTTTCGAGACCGTCGAGGAACAAATTACCATCGCCATGTGGGTGTATGGAGATGGATCCCAGCCCCACAATAATTCCCTGCTCCGGGCGAATACGGCCTCTGGAAATCGGGCCGTGAATATTCATCTTCCTTACGGCGATGCGCAGGTGTATTGGCAAACCGGAACGGCCTCCGGCGGCTATGAACAGATTTATGCCCCCGCATTAGAGGCCGATTTTAAAGGCGTCTGGACACACTGGGTCTTCACCAAAGATATTCGTTTTTCACAGGGTCTGATGAACATCTATCGCAACGGGCAACTTTGGCTCGGATCGGCGGATCGAAGTGAGCCTGTGCCGGACGTGGCCGAGGCGGTCATTGGCAGCTGGATCGGCGGGGGTTTTTATAAAGGATTGATCGATGAGGTCCGACTCTACAATGTTGCCTTAACCGCGACAGCGGTCGAAGAACTCTATCGCCATTATAGCGAAGTCAAAATCGGTGAATTCTCTTCCAATCAGGAGGTCGGCGCTCCGGCGGAGTCCGGTTCGGCCTCTTATTTGAATGGCGTCTACACCGTTGAAGGGGGCGGCAGCGATATTCTGGGCACATCCGATCAGTTCTATTTCGTCTCGGGATCGCATACGGGCGATGGAGAACTTGCGACGCAGGTTACGTCCGTAGAAAATACACACCCTTGGGCAAAGGCCGGCCCCATGTTTCGGGAGAGCACAGAGGCCGGTTCCAAGAATGTCTTCATTGCGGTGCGCCCCGACCACCAGATCAGCATGCAGGTGCGGGAGACGACTGGTGGCTCCACCGAATATGAGGAACTGGTTGGCGGAACAGATGTGAAATGGGTCAAGCTCATACGCACAGGCGACCTTTTCACCGGCCTTTATTCCGCCGATGGCGAAAGTTGGACGGAAATTGCAACGACAACCATTCGCATGCCCGATGATATTGAACGTGGATTTGCGGTCACTTCGCATGATGATTCATCCCTGTGCATGGCAAAATTCAATATGGTTCCGCCAGCTCCATCCGGTTTGACGGCGGAGGCTTTTGATGCCGCTCAGATCGATCTAGTTTGGAATCCGGCAGTCAGTGCTACGGCCTACAACCTGAAACGCGCAACAACGAGTGGCGGTTCGTATGTGATCGCGACAAATGAACTGACCATAACCAACCACCGCGATACGGGGCTTTCCGCAGGAACAAACTATTTTTACATCGTGTGCGGAGAATATCTGGGCATGGAGGGCGACTCGTCGATTGAAGTCTCCTCGGTTCCTTCCGCTCTGATTGATCCTGACCAGGTCGTGATCGGCACCGTTGAAATCGTGGATGACAGTTCGGGGGGGCATGATTTTTCCTTATCCATCACCACCTCTGTGCTTGGGCACCACTATCGGATTTGGACCACGAAAGATCTTGTGGCCCCAGATTGGCAGGATCGTTCCGGCATTCGTGCAGGAAACGGAGCCCTACTTCAAATTGATATTCCAATGAATCCTGAAGAGATGAACCTTTTTTATAAACTGGATGCCTGGCGACAGTGAATCGGCTCATAAAATCCACCCCGGTCCGGCAGAAAATGATTGGGCATGGAGGACTCTCGAAAGAGACTGGTCCTCCGAGATCAACGGGCGGAGCACCGGAAGAAGCGCTCGGCGTTCGCAAATGTTAATTCGGCTAATGCCTCCGTTGAAATGCCGCGGAAGTCGGCAGCCTGTTCTAAGACCAACCGGACGTTTGCGGGTTCGTTCAAGGGCCCTTTGGCGGGGGTGGGAAGCAGGTCGGGCGCATCGGTTTCAATGAGCAGGCGGTCGGCTGGAACGGCTCGAATGGCGGGACCGGCCTTGCGGGCATTCGGCCGCGTGATGGACCCAGAGAAGGAGATATAGCCGCCCCGTTTTACCAGCTCGGTTGCGATTTCTGCAGAACCCCCGAAACAATGAATCAGCATACCTTTCGGCAACGGTCCAAATTGATCGAGTAGTTCAATTAAACGTCCCCACGCCTGGCGACAGTGAATGGATACGGGACGATCCAATTTTCGGGCAAGGGCCAACTGTTGCAGAAAAACCTGTTCCTGATCCGCATCGTTGCGCTCTTGGATCGCGTGGTCGATTCCAATTTCTCCGACAGCCGCTTGCGGATCGTTAATTAAAAGTTTTTCCAAGGTTTGGAACCAATCGGGCGTCCGATCCTTTATGAACCAAGGATGCAGCCCAAAGGACACATGGATTCCAACATACGTTTCCTGCACGTGAATGACCTTCGCCCAGTCGTTTTCGCAGCAGCCTTTCACACCCATCTTCACCACACCGGCTTCAACGGCACGGCGCATGATGTTTCCCAGGTCTGGAAAAAGCCGGTCATCTTGCACGTGGTTGTGGGCATCGAAGAGTTTCATCATGCTCGATGTTTGATGTAGTTGAGGGCCTGGCTGACGGGCAGCTCATCGGAGGAGGGGCCGTTGCGGATATAGAAATGCTCTTTGTTGCCGTCTTTCATGAAGACGGGTTCGGCGGAGCGGTCGCAGCGAACGACCCCCACGGTTTTCCCATCCATTTTCACCATGATAAATCGAATATATTTGGAGAGGTCGGCCCCGATATGTTTGGAGATGATATTTTTAAAATGGAGCCGGCATTTATCTTCATTTTCAAAAACATCTTGTTCGAGGCCCGTGATTTCGCCGTCGTCGGCGACTCCGATGAGCAGAATACCGCCATCGGTATTCATGAAGCCGGCGACCCCTTTCATCCAGGCCATCTCAATTTCTTTGCCGGGCTTTTTGGTGTGCAGGTTCATACGCAAGGTGGATTTGAACTCAACATAGCGGTTTTCTCCGTCGGCAATAATGGTGCGCACACTGCCTTCTGGATCTTCGCGACTGAACACGGCGGTTGAGTCGTTTGGGCGGCCATAGCGACGGATCATCCAATAGGCTAATCCAGTGGCGATCAGAATGGAGCTGATGCCCATGAACCAAAGGCGTTTTGAGCGCTGACCTGCGCGGCCCAGAATATCGCGCTCCGGCACCATGACACAAATCCAGGTGGTCTTCTGTGCGGCATCCAACGGATGGAACCCACACCACCAGACCTGCCCTTCGTGCACGACCGATACGACGTTATCGATGAGTTGCTGATCCCCGAACCAATTGGCATGCACCTTTTTGAATAGGGAACTTTTGATTTCTCCAATGGGAATGAACTCCGATTTAAGCGCCTCGCTCTCAGGAATATAGAGCTTGGAGTCGCGGCGAAAAATGAAGATCCGGCCGTGCTCGCTGGGGGTGAACTGGCGGATGGCCTGAAATAGATCGTCGAGCAGAATATCGAATGCAACGACGACCTGTTTGTTATCTTTTTTACGAAGGTAAGACACCGAAGCCGTAATCCCAATTTGCTGGGCGGTGAAAAACGTATAGGGCTCGGTCCAGAAGATGGACTCACGGACCAAGGCCGGAGTGAACCAGGGTCTATTTCGCGGGTCGTATTCCGAGGAAACCGGTGCATCTTCCGAGGGCTCGAAGCTCTCGGACCAATGGGTGGAGACCAACGTCCGTTGATCCCCGGAACCTTCGATCTGATTGGAACGAAATCCAGCTTCTTCGACCGTGACATAGAAGCTGTTGCCGGTGACATCAGCCATGGAGATTCCATACAGCAGATGCTCTCTTCCAAAGATTGGAAATAGCAGGCGAGAAAGCGCGGGGGTCTTATCCATGGAAAAAGCTTCCGATACGCCCCAATCTCGAATCAGGTTCAACGTGGCGCCCATGGAGTTGCTCATGGCCGAAAATTGATTGACCGCCTGCTTCGCTGCATCGTGAATGAACTGTTCTGAAATTTCTTTTCGCGCCTGAGAGGCGAGATAGGCCACGGGAGAGATTACGGCCGCGGAAAGCACAACCAGCAGGATGATGGTGTCCCGCATGATGCGCTGGGAGGTCCATTTTTTCTTAGGCATTCATCAACTCCGTTCGGCTACATCAGGGGGCGGGCCCACCCAAAGAAGCCTTTCATCAGACGAGTCTGGATTACTTTGGTCATTTCGGGCACTTCCGGAAAATAGCCGACATTAACATAGTTCTTCTGAAAATTAGGATCGCGGGGCGATAGAACCTCGGCGCCTTCTTTGAGTTCATAGTTTGTGGTATAGCGGTAGGGCCAAATATCAAACACCGGAAGCGCGGTCGAGATGGCCCCGATGAATCCACTGAAGTGGGAGATGATGGGCGTGGTGGGCCCTTTGCTAACGGTCCATGAATTGCGCGGTTCGCAGGCGGCCAGGATGCGAGCTTCCAGCTCGCGCGCAATTTCTTCGTCATAAATAAATACACCACATTCGGTATTCAGCTTGGCCGAACGGGGATCAAAATTATGAGATCCGATCAACGAAATTTTACCATCCAATACGAGCGATTTCGCATGGATGCAAAGGCGCGGTCCGGCCCGGCTGATATCCGGCACGTCCGCCCGATTTTTAAGGCCTTCCTTTTTAAGAGCCAAATCCACCAATCCCTCGTAGTTATAGACATAGTTGGCCTGATCGGCCGGGAAGGGCTTACTTTCGTAGATATCGATTCCTGATTTTTTATACAGTTCCTTCCGGTGCTTGAACGAGATGGCATATACCGAAATATGGTCTGCTGCCGCGAGGCTATTACTGGAAGCAATGATGCGGAAGTTCGGGTGATCTTTCCGGATTTTTTGGAACCCTTTGCGGGTGCCTCTGCTGTAGATGAGGTACGGCGTCTGTAACACCAATCGGTCGTTACATTTCTGCACCAAATACTGGAACCATTCATCAAACCCCATCACCTCTTCATTGTCGCGAAACTTGCTCGGCGCGTCATAGATGAACTGGAGTTTGTCGGCCTCATAAACCCGGAGCATTTTCCGAACCTTGGAAAGGGCATATTCATTGGCCTGGACGCTGATTTCCTCAAACATCCATTCATTTTCCGGCTGGAGCATGGGCACTCTCTCGTTGGTCATTTTCTCAAATTCCAACCGAACATCACGCATTTGCGTCAGAAAAACAGCCCGCTTATCTTGCCAGAAGAGCTCAAAGGAATCCTGCATATCCATCACGGCGGGGCCGGCCACCAGCACATCGCGATCGCGAAAGAGGAAGGCTGAATCCCGATCAAAATAACGGTTTTGGTAGTTGCGGCCACCGGCAATCCCCACCCGGCCATCCACCAGCATCAGCTTATTGTGCATGCGACGATTCATATGCCGCGTTTTCAGCATTAGATTTTCAATCCAACCAATGTGCCCATACACCACATTGTTTCTTAACGGTTTATAGAGTGCAATTTCAAGATTCCGATGCGACCGAACCATTTTTGCCAGCTGCTGCGGGGTTCCCGGATTATTGATTCCATCAATGAGGAGTCGAACCAACACCCCGCGCTCAGCCGCTTTGACTAATTCATCGAAAACAAACCGGCTGCTAGAATCGTCCTTCCAGATAAATGTTTGTACATCAATTCCCTTTTTTGCGGAACGGATCATGTGAATGCGCGCCAGCAGGGCATCGTCGCCCAGCTCAAGAATGCTGATATATTCGGCCGTTCCGCCGGCGTCTTTATTTTCCCACGCCTTGGAGGCCAAATCCTGATATTCGGATTCGATCGGTTTCGCCAGGTGAATCTTGTGTCGCTTCAACCGCTGATATTTAAAGGCATTCTCCAATTCACGTTCGGGAATACTAGTGCACCCGGCAGAGATGGCCAAGATCATCAGCCCAATCACTTTCAATCCTCTATGTACTTTGAGAAACCTAAACATGAGACTGATTTTATAGAGTTTTCTAATCAAATCAACCCAATCCGCCCCTTTGATACGTTAAGGTTAGCATGATTTAAAAAGATCGTTTCTGCGAAGAAACAGGAAGTGCTGAGATTCAGCCGGCCTCCAAGAAATCGGCCAGATGAACCCCCTGAAAGGGGAGAGAGTCTCGGTATCTGTCCAAGGTCGATCCCTTCGGAGATCGGTTGCGGTCGCAAACTCGGTCCCGGCTTTTTTGGAATGAGGGGGTGAAAATCCATTCATCATTGGCCTTTAGGCCGAATTCCAAAAGCGTCGCCGCCCAAAGGCGGAACGACCGACGGGCATCCTAACTTTTTTCTAGTCTTTATTGGATTGCTCCCCTTTTAGGGCGTCGGTATATTCGCCGCTTAATTTTGGGGAAGTAAGTCACATTTAATAACCATATAAGGAGACAAGTTATGTCAGAAATTGTTGATATATTAGCACGTGAAATTCTCGACTCGCGCGGTAACCCTACCCTCGAAGTAGATGTTGTTCTAGATTCCGGCGCAACGGGCCGTGCGGCTGTTCCGTCAGGCGCTTCCACCGGCGTGAACGAAGCCCTTGAACTGCGTGATGGCGACCCGTCCCGCTACCTCGGAAAAGGCTGCGAAAAAGCGGTTAATAACGTAAACGACACCATTGCTCCGGCCATCATCGGCATGGACGCCATCGACCAGAACGGCATCGACAACCTGATGATCGAGCTCGACGGCACGAAAACCAAATCCAAACTCGGCGCTAACGCGATGCTGGGAGTCTCTCTGGCGGTTGCTCACGCAGCGGCAGACGAACTCGGCATTCCGCTGTTCCGCTACATTGGCGGAACCAATGCAAAATCGTTGCCCGTTCCGATGATGAACATCATCAACGGGGGATCCCACTCCGACGCTCCGATTGCTTTCCAGGAATTCATGATTCGTCCGATTGGCGCTCCGTCCTTCAAAGAAGGCCTGCGTTGCGGTGCTGAAGTCTTCCACGCGCTGAAAGCCATCCTTAAAGGAAAAGGCCTTTCCACAGCCGTTGGCGACGAAGGTGGATTTGCTCCAAATCTTTCCGGCGGAACGGAAGAAGCCCTCGACTCCATCATCCAAGCCATCAAGGATGCCGGATACGAGCCAGGCAAAGATGTTACCATTGCCCTCGATTGCGCAGCCTCCGAGTTCTTCGAAGACGGCATCTACAACTACGCGAAGTTCGAAGGCGAAAATGGTGCGAAGCGTTCTTCCTCCGAACAGTCCGACTACCTCGCAGAGCTCATCTCTAAATACCCAATCGATTCGGTGGAAGACGGTATGGACGAAGAAGATTGGGACGGCTGGAAAATCCTCAACGACAACATTGGCGACCAATGCCAGCTCGTGGGTGATGATCTGTTTGTAACCAACGTTGAATACCTTGCACGTGGTATCAAAGAAGGTTCTGCCAACTCCATCCTAATTAAAGTTAACCAGATCGGCACGCTGACAGAGACCCTCGACGCGATCGAAATGGCTCACAAAGCCGGATTCACGGCGGTTATTTCTCATCGTTCAGGTGAAACCTCCGACACCACCATCGCGGATATCGCGGTTGCAACGAACGCCGGCCAAATCAAAACGGGTTCGCTGAGTCGCTCCGACCGTATCTCCAAATACAATCAGCTGCTCAGAATCGAAGAAATGCTCGGTTCCGACAGTCGTTACGGCGATGCATAATTAACGATCCTTCGTTAAGGATTAAAGGCGGCCTGCGGGCCGTCTTTTTTTTGTGCCCCCTTCCCCCTCTCATCAACTCCTGCAAAACAATCTTGTCCCCGCACAGTTTCGCGCTATATTTCAACCCATTCAATTACGTACCCGAATTACGCCTTCATTATTATGCAGCAAACCGAAAAATACTGGAATCTGATCAACCGCATCGTGCTGGTCTCCATCATCCTCATGGCTTTTGTGGGTGTGGTTTTGGCGTTTACACCGAAGGTTCAGCAGCTCAAGGAATATCAGATCACCCACGATGAACTGCAGCAGCGCATCCAAATCATCCTGACGGCCGAGCAGAATCTAAAAAATAACCAGCGGCGTTTCAATTCCGACCCCGAGTTCGTTGAAAAAGTGGCTCACGAAATTGGCTATGCCCATACCAACGAAACCATCTTCCACTTCCCGAAAGAAGCCGGAACATTTTAACTTTTAGATTAAGATTTTAGCGCCTCCTTTTTGGGAAAAACACACCCGCCCCACCGCTCCCATTTCCGGATCGAAACCCCGCATTCGAAACGTTTTGGCCCCCCGCGAATCTCGCCCCGGCCAAGACGGCCCAACAATCCGCGAATCCAATCTTCCAATCTAGGCCCCTTCCTCTATGATCGCGCCTATGGAACCCACAATGCTTTATCTCACCCTTCTGCTGACCGGCTTTATTTTGATTGGCATGGAGATTTTTATTCCCGGCGGCATTCTCGGGATTGTCGGCGGCATCGCTTGGCTCTTTGCGGCGGGGGTTGGCTTTCGTAATTTTCCCGAGCCCTGGAATTTGATCAGCGGATTTGTCCTTTTGCTGTTCGGCATGCTGACCCTGATCATCTGGATTAAATATTTTCCGAAGAGCCGCATGGGAAAGACGCTCTCGCTACAAGAAGACGGGGCCGACTTCAAATCGCACACCGTCGAAAACTTCCCCATTGGAACCCTCGGCAAAGCCGTTTCCACCCTGCGCCCTTCTGGCATTGCATCGATTGAAGGCAAGCGCGTTGATGTGGTCGCCAATGGCGAGTGGATCGAAGAAGGCCAGCCCATTCAAGTTTCCTCCACCTCCGGCGGTCATGTTTCCGTCATGAAAGCATAGCCCTATGAATTTTAAATCATCTCTTTTAGTGGTCCTCTCGCTGTTCGCCCTTCAGGTGCGAGCCATCGATTTTATTGCCACGAACGACTATTACATTGGAAAATCCACCGTGGTTGATGCCGAGCAATGGGTGATTTCCGGCCAGGCCATCACCGATGGCTCGTTCGAAAATGATCTCAATATCATGACCGCCAATGCACTCAATTTAAACGGCCGCTATGATGGAAATGTGACCGGGGCAGCATCGATTTCCGCAAATCTGAACGGAGTCTGTGAGCGAAATCTGCGTTTGTTTGGTGGAACAATAACCATCAACGGAGCCGTTGGCGGCAACCTGATCGCGTTGGCCGATACCATTATCATCACCACCAACGCCATCATCGACGGCGATGCGCTGCTTCTGGCCAACAGTGTGGTGCAAGAAGGCGAGATTGGAGGCCATGTTCGCATCAGAGCATCCCGCATCGTAACGCTCGCGGGGACCATCGGCGGAAATACCACAATCAGTTCCCCAGAAATACTGCTCACAGACGGGGCCCAACTTGCGGGAGACTTCCACTATCGATCTCCAAAAACAATCTATCCCGATGAGGGCGTGGTGGGCGGAGCAATTAAAAAATTACTCCCCCCCGCTCTGTTTTCTATGGATCGCCTCTATAAAATAGGCACCTGGTTTATCGCCGCCTTTTTGGTCGGCATGCCCTTCATCATGCTTTTTCCCATGACGACCGCCATGGCTTCGCAATTGATCCGTCGCTCCCCGTGGCGATGTCTGCTGGTTGGCATTCTGGCCTCTGCAGTGCTTCCCATCTTTGGACTCGTGTGCCTCTCATCGATCATCGGGGTGCCATTGGGTGCCTTGCTGCTAGGCACTTGGGCGGTGATGGTTTATTTGAGCCGAATCATTATGGGTCTGGTTATTGGCACGCTGATTCTTCGCGGCAATGGAAGCTCCTTCGGGAAAGTGCTCGCCGCCATGGCGATGGGTCTTGCGCTGATCTATGCGTCGACCATCCACCCCACCCTTGGGATTCCAGTGCAAATGATTGTCGTGTGGTTAGGCATGGGATCGTTCATCCTATCCCTACTCGAGAAGCGGAGGCTCATTCTTCAGATCCCGAACAATTTAAAGCAATTAGAACCATTGAAAGATAAAGACTATAAGCCCAAGGAGGACAACGCATGACATTCACATGGCCCGCAATTATTATTCTCGCAGCATTTGTTTTAGCATTCCTGGTCTTCGTTCTTCCGGTCATTGGCCTGTGGGTACAGGCCACATTTTCCGGCGTGAAGGTAACCGTCTGGGGAGACCTCGTTGGCATGCGCCTACGCCGTGTTCCCCCGAATCAGGTGGTCCACACTTACATCTCCGCAGCCAAAGCCGGCCTCGAGATGAACCCCGGCATTCTGGAGGCTCACTATCTTGCTGGTGGCAGCATGCAGAATGTGGTCCGTGCACTCATTGCAGCCGACAAAGCCAACATCCCGTTGACCTTCCAACAAGCCGCGGCCATCGACCTCGCCGGGCGTAACATCATCGATGCGGTTCAGACCTCGGTAAATCCAAAAGTCATCGATTGCCCCGATTCATCCAAAAGCCCAACCGGCATGCTCGATGCGGTGGCCAAAGACGGAATTCGCCTGTTGGTTAAGGCGCGGGTCACCGTACGCACCAACCTCGAACGTTTGGTGGGTGGAGCCACGGAAGAAACCATTATTGCCCGAGTTGGCCAAGGAATCATCAGCGCCATCGGCTCCATGGAATCCTACAAAAAAGTGCTCGAAAATCCAGATGCCCTCAGCCGAAAAGTGCTGAATAGCGGACTCGATGCCCAGACCGCCTTTGAAATTGTTTCAATCGATATTGCCGACATTTCCGTGGCCGGAGTCGGGCAGATTTCCAACGTTGGAGCCAAACTGGAAGCCGATCGCGCTGAAGCCGATAAGATTATGCGTCAGGCCGAAGCCGAAGGCCGCCGTGCCATGGCCATTGCCACCGAGCAGGAAATGCGCGCCCGCGTTCAAGAAATGCAAGCGAAGGTCATCGAAGCCCAAGCCGAAGTTCCTCTGGCCATGGCCGAAGCCTTCCGTAAAGGCAACTTGGGTGTGATGGATTTCTATCGCATGCAAAATATCATGGCCGACACCTCCATGCGCGAATCGCTCGCCGGCGGTGACGACGATTCCACCGAAAAAGGTAACTAATCTGGAGGGCCCGGGTCTCCCCGGGCCGTATTTCCTATGGACGACGTACTTCCGTTTCTAGTGTTCATTGTTATCGCGCTGATCAATCTCGTGAAATTCATGCTTGAGAAGAACGCGAAAAAAACAGCGAAGGCGCCGGACGAAAATCAATCGACGCCTCCCCTCGCCTCCAGCCCCTCGACGATGCAGGAGTTCTTCGAGGGGATTGCCGAAAAATTCGAGCCCCCCCCCATTCCGGTTCCGGACTGGGCGGAAAAAGAAGAGCGATCGGCCGCGATTCCGGAGCAGATAATATATGCCCCCCCCCCGGAACCCGTGGCGGAGATTATTCCCATGCCCGTCGCCGAAAACCGAGCGATTTCGAGCCCCCCTCAAGTAGAAATCGCCTCCTTTAAATCAACCATGAGCACCATTCCATCCGTCTCTTCGGGGCTCCGGAATATTCGCTTTCCCTCTCTCTCAGGAATGAACAACGGGTCGGGAGGTCGAATAAACTATTCCCTGAAAAGTAAAGCCGCCCTGCGCAAAGCCATTCTGGCCCAGATCGTCTTTAGCGCACCACGCGCATTCGATGAATCCTTTAAAAACACCATCGTGAAATAGGGCGCAGAGCAAATGGATAAGAGGCCCGTTCTGTGCAAACCGGTCCGGTTTGCACACCATCCGGCACCCATTTCTCACGACTTCCACGGTTTGGAAGTTGCCAAGGTGCTCGGGGTTTAGCTTAATAACGGGATGAACGATATCACATTAACCCATTTACTCGAGGTGGCCGTCGGCGCAGCAGAAGCCGCAGGAAAACACGCGCTCAACCATAAAGAGCGACGCACAGAAACCAACGAAGATTTTGCACACGACATCAAACTGGTGCTCGATGTGGAAAGTCAGAAAAAAGCGGAAGCCGTAATCCTATCCGAATTTCCTGACCATGGAATACTCGGCGAAGAAGAGGTGACTCCGAATCACTCCTCCCCCTACGAATGGGTCATCGACCCGATTGATGGGACCATGAACTATTCCCACGGGTTTGAATACTGGTGCTCCTCCGTTGCGGTTCGTAAAAACAATAAAGTGATCGCCGGGTGCGTATATGCACCCGATTTCAACACCCTCTATACGGCGCATCGTGAAGAGGCCGCCAAACGTAATGGCGTGCCGATCCAGGTTTCAGACACCTCAGTCCTGAATCGCGCCATGATTTTCACCGGTCTTTCCAAAGAAATGGAAGATTCCGGCGAGCCCCACCTCGATATGTTCCGCATGCTCGCGCTCAACACCAAAAAGGTCCGCATCAATGGCGCAGCCGCTCTCGACCTTTGTCGCGTGGCCGATGGCACCTGCGACGGCCTCTTTGAAACAGGACTTTATCTCTGGGATTATGCCGCCGCCGGACTCATTGCCGAACGGGCCGGAGCCGTGATGACCACCTATCCCCGAAAAGGCGTTCTTCATGGTGCGACCGTCCTATGCTCCAACGAAAATATAATAGAAGGCCTCCGGTCCATCTATACGCAGTGTATCTGAAGCCTCCTTCGGAAATACGTTCCGCGTATCCCCTTACCGATGATCCATCATGACGAAGAAAAAAAATCCCGATATCCACTGGCTCTACGAAGCCTCAGTCCAGAACGTGGATACCGAACTCGATTTTGGGAAACGGGTATATGCCAAACATTGGAAACGTATGCCGCTCACGGTGCGCGAAGATTTCTGCGGCACCGCCAAGCTGGCCGCCCGCTGGGTGCAACGCAATACGCTCAACAAAGCTTGGGGCATCGACCTTCATCAGCCCACCCTCGACTGGGGGATCAAATACAATATTTCTGAACTGACCGATCCTCAAAAAGAGCGACTGCATCTCATCTGCGGCGATGTCCTGACCGCAGATACGCCTAAAATCGATTTGGTCTTTGCACTGAACTTTTCCTTCTGCGTATTCAAACAACGCGAAGTGCTGCGGGACTATTATAAACAAGTGTATACATCGCTGAACAAAGAAGGCCTCTTCGTGCTGGATATCTACGGAGGAACGGAAGCGATCTCTGTTAAATGCGACGATGTCCGCGAAATCCCCGGCATCACCACCCCGGAAGGCGTGGAAATTCCAGACTTTGAATATATTTGGGATCAGGCGAAATACAACCCGATCAACCACGACACCACCTGCCATATTCATTTTAACGTTCCAGGCATTGGAAGAATTGAAAAAGCCTTCACCTATGAATGGCGACTCTGGACCCTTATGGAAATACAAGAACTCCTGCTCGAAGCAGGTTTTTCCAAGGCCGAGGTCTATCTACATGACTTTGACAATGAAGGCGAATCCGACGAAATCTTCCGCCTCCGCAAAACCTACGAAAATGTCCAAGGCTGGGTCGCCTACGTGGTTGGAATTAAATAAAATCAGCACCGCAAGCTTCATGCGGGCTCCGTGGTACTTGTGAGAAAAAAGGATATTGGGATCGGCATATGGAGCACCTAGACCATTCTCTTATTGATTTATCGCCGTTGGTTGGTGGAGGACTTATTGGCTTCATTCCCTTCCTTTCTGTCGCCGAACTAGTTTAGACGATCAAGACATGCCGAGGGAGTATAAGTAAAGGATGAAGGGGTCAGTCCCGTAGTCTAGTAATGCCTTGATTTTTAGCGCAGCATTCCTGTATAAATCTTTCCATGCCAAGGAAACCAAGAGTTGAGTTTGAAGGTGCGATTTATCATGTAATGAGCCGAGGGAATCATCAAGAGGCGATTTACAGGGATGATCGAGACTGCGAAATATTTTTAGATACGCTGGATGAGGCGTGTAGCCGCACAGGATGGCGGGATTAGCCACAAAAGACCGCAACGGAACGCAAAACTTTCTGTATGCCTATTCCCCGAAAAACGGATTGATTTCGAGCGTTTCAAATACACTCTCCGGACTTATCTGTTCTTACGAATACGATTTAATGGACCGTAC
>JBAHZU010000141.1:0-18827 GCA_037132875.1 Pontiella sp. | reverse complement strand
GTCGTAGCGACGAAACTGGAGTCCTGACGGCGTAGATGCCTTGTCCGAGGGAATCAAATATAGAAAACAGACGAAAGTCCTGCATGTATGCGTTAAACCTTCGTTTTGTTCATGTCTACTGCTTTTTATGGGGTCAATGGTGCTCTTCATCTGATGGCTACCGGGAGAACGGTCTTTTAGAGCCCTGCACCAGCAAACCCCCAGCCGATGTATAACGTCGGCTAGGGTGGGGAATCAACGCCGACGTCGGCGCGGTTTGCCTCTTGGGCGTAGTTTTCCAGTATTCATATCGGGTTGCATGCGCGGCCGACGCTTACGCTGGCGAGGTTGGGCGACTTGGTCGGCGAGCACAAAGTCGATAAACCGTCGGGCGGTATCTACCTTGGCGAGGACTACTTCCACTTCCTGACCAATGGTGAATTTAACTTTTCCTCCTTTGGTTCGGGCCTGAGTCATTTCTGCATTGGCTTCGAGCCAATCGGATGCAATGGATGCAAACGTAATCATGCCGCGTTGCAACGAATCCGGCAGTTCAACAATCATACCCTTGCCTTTGATGCTAACCACATAGCCTTTGAAGATTTGTGGGGTCGGGGTTTTCATGAGCTCGCTGTAATACTCGAGCCGTTTCTTTTCCGTACTCTTCTTCTCTAGTTCATCGGCTTTCTTTTCGGTTTCAATACAATGCTGAGCAATCTCTTCGATCTGTTTTACAGAGAGGGGCAGTTCTTTGCCCAGCTCAATGGCTTTCAGCAGGCGATGAACGAGCAGATCGGGATAGCGACGGATTGGAGAGGTGAAGTGGGTGTAATCCTCGAACGCGAGTCCGAAGTGCCCAATCTGGGTGGCGGAGTATTCGGCCCGTTTAAAATTCCGAAGAATGGCCAAATTTGCCGTGAATTGAACGGCCGTGCCCTCCGCCAATTTTATGGCCGCATTAATTTCGGCCCGAGTTTGTGGGAGTGCTGGGATGCCAAGTGCTTGCAATTCCATACCCATGGAAGCCCATTGTTCATCGTCCGGCTCAGCATGTATACGATAGATGGCTGGCTTTTTAGATCGGATAAGGATTTCAGCAACGGCGCGATTGGCCAGTAGCATACAGTCTTCGATGAGACCATAGGCCTGTTTGGATACCGACCGTGGCATCATTTTTTCAACTTTGCCGCGCGTATTCAGTTTGATTTCAATTTCGGGGGTATTGATTTCAATGGAACCGTTTTCGATCCGAAGAGCTCGGACTTTTTGCACTAGTGGCCAGAGATTTTCCAATCGTTGGAGAATGAATGCCGGAATGTCGTGATCGGTTTTACCATCAATAAACTGCTGTACCTGCGTATAAGTCATCCGGCATTTTGAATGAATAACCGAAGGGAAGGTTTCATAGCCCAGCATTTCGCCATCGGCACTCAAATGGATTTCGGCGGTATGCGATAAATGGTCATTTTTGGGGTTTAGACTGCATACTTTTGTCGTCAGTTCTTTCGGTAGCATCATTACTGCACGATCGACTAGATAAATGCTATTGCCGCGGGCATACGCTTCTTCATCAATTTTGGAGCCGGGCTGCACATAGGCAGAGACATCGGCAATATGAACCCCAAGAATCCATCCTTCATCGGGATGCGGCTCAATGGAGATCGCATCGTCATAATCCTGAGCCGTCTCGGGATCGATGGTGAAGGTTACGGCCTCGCGCAGATCGCGCCGACCCTCCATTTTTTCGGGGGTAACTTCACCGGAAAGTGCATTCGCTTCATCAATTACATCCTGCGGGAAATCTTCTTTTATTCCCGCATCACGCAAGAGGCTGTCGATATCTACGCCCGGAGCAGACGCATCGCCCAAGTCCTCGATAACAGAGCCCGTTAGCGGCTTAAAAGGATCGATCCAATGATTCAGTTTGACCAGAACTTTATGATTTTCGGGAATATTCTGTGTATCATCAATACGCACATCATGTTGGAAACCAAGGGCATCGGGAACAATATAGGAATAGTAGGGGCTGTGTTTGAGTAAACCAACGGTTTGTTCCGTGTGGCGTTGCACCACTTGGATCACGCGGCCTTCTGCCCGAAGATCTTTTTGTCCTCTGCGTTCGCGTTGGATTGAAGCGTATTCTGAATGAAAGGTCTCAATGGCTACTTTGTCATTCGGGAGGGCCACACCCGCATTGCGATCGGAGATGTAAATTTCTGATTCATTGGCATCGTCCGGTATAAAAATAGCCCCCCCCTTCGCCATCATTCGAATTGTTCCGATGGTCTTATTTTCAGCTTCAGGAAGTCCCCAACGATTCTTGCGTAACCGGACAATTTTTCCTGCATCTTCCAGGGCGTAGAGATCGTATCGAAAGTCGGTACGCTGTCCTTTTGAATCAATATGGAGGGCCCGAGCGAGTTCGTGCTGTTTCATGGGGCGATAGCCGGAAGCGGCCATAAATTGGAGAATTTGAGAGTCGAAGCTCATAAGGAGTTCCTTTAATGTGTGTAGCATGAAGATAATTCTTGTAAGTAGCGAGATCGTACCATTCGCATCCACGGGCGGTCTAGGAGATGTTTGCGCGGCTTTGCCAAAAGCGTTGGCCAAAGAGGGCGTAGAGACCGTTCGTTTTATCCCCCTTTATCAGGATATTGACCGAAATAAATTTGGTTTAGAACGCTGCGATGTTGAATTGCACATTCCGCTGGGAAATACGTGGCATTACGGAACCGTTTGGAAGCAGGAAAACGATGGGGTGATCACCTATTTCATTCACAATCACACCTTTTTCGACCGGCCAGGAATTTACGGTGCTCCTGATCATGGCTATGGCGACAACTTTGAGCGTTTTCTCTTTTTTCAGAAAGCCGTTGTTAAACTGATCGATATGTGGGATCTGAAGCCGGATGTGGTCCACTGCAACGACTGGCAAGCAGGCTTGATTCCCATGTTCCTATATCATGGCATCGACGGAAATTTCCGAAAGGGTCGCGAAAAAACATTGATGACCATTCATAACCTCGCGCATCAGGGCTGGGCTCCGGCAGAAAAGTTTTATATGACGCAGCTTCCAGATAGCTGTTACACCATGCATACCCTCGAATTCTACGGAGAAATCAACATGCTGAAAGGAGGCCTTGTTGGTGCCTCCGCCATTAATGCAGTGAGTCCGTCCTATGCGGAAGAAATTAAAACTGCGGAATTCGGCTGTAAATTAAACGGGGTGCTCTATCACCGAAAAGAGGACTTGTATGGAATCCTGAATGGGATTGATTATAATCGTTGGAATCCGCAAACCGATGCCCACCTTCCAGCAAACTATTCAATGAAAGATTTGTCAGGGAAAGCGATCTGTAAAAAGTTCCTTCAGGAAGAATGCGGACTTGCGGTCAACCCCACCATTCCAATGCTTGGAATTATCACCCGCTTGGTATCGCAGAAGGGAATCGATCTGTTGATCGGAGCCATGGAGCAGATTATCGAAACCGGGGCCCAGTTGGTTCTGTTGGGGACCGGCGATGCACGTTTTGAAGAAGCGTGTAAAGAATGGGCAGCACGTTGGCCCGATCAGGTGACCTGCTGGATTGAATTTTCGAATACGAAGGCGCACCGAATTGAAGCCGGCGTGGATCTGTTTCTAATGCCGTCCGAATTTGAGCCCTGCGGTCAGAATCAGCTTTATAGCATGCGGTACGGTACAATTCCGCTCGTTCGTGCGGTGGGTGGACTGGAGGATTCGGTTGTGGATTATGCGGAAAAGGGTGGCACGGGATTTAAATTTAAGGCCTATGCTGTGGAAGAGTTTATCGCGTGTCTGAAACGGGCTCTAACCGTTTATAAAACGTCCAATCGTTGGACGCCCCTGATGAAGCGGGCGATGAAACAGAACTTTTCCGTCAAACATATGGCACGGGATTACATTGAACTCTACCACAAGATTCTGACCCCTCATGCGAAGGTGGATTGAACAGCTCTTTAAGAAATCAACGGAACCTGCTCATCTGGCATCGGGTCGATGGGGTGAGCGGGTTGCGGTTCGTTTGCTGAAATCCAAACATTGGAAAATTATTGGGCAACGGGTCCGCGCGGGGAAGCACGATGAACTTGATATTATTGCCGACGATGGAAATGTGTTGGTTTTTATTGAAGTAAAAACCCGGAAAAACGAAAACTTTGGACGGCCATTTGCCGCGGTCCATGCCGCGAAAAGAAAATGTCTTTCCCGTGCAGCTGTTTCTTATCTAAAAAAGAAAAACATCAAACCAGATTATATCCGGTTTGATGTCATCGAAGTTATCGGCGAGCCGGGAAACAAAAATCCCGAGGTCCGGCACATTGAAAATGCCTTCCCGTTGGATTCCGCCTACCGGCTCTGGTGGTAAACCTAGTGCTGGTGCTTTTCGCCGAAGTAGCTGTGTTCCAAGTTATGGATCAGTTCGGTTAACTTCTCGGCATTTTTAACATCGGTCGTCTGCTTGCTTTTCATGGAGTAGACAATGATCTGATGAAGGGTCTTTAGATTTTCTTCATACTGATCCATGCCCGGTTTGATGCGTTGGGCGAGGAAGTACTGGCAAGCGATCTCGATGATCTCATCGGCATGCTTTTCTTTATTTAACACCCAGCGAGTGGTCTGGTTTGCATTTTGCCCGGCTTCGAGCTGAACCATAGATTTTGTGATGGTTGTGACATGCTCTTCCATCATTTCAATCCGAGCTTGATCGTCATAGATTCCGCAAGGAATCTGACAATGTGCCTGAACGGAGAGGGTGGCTGCCGTTGCAAACAAGACCATTATCGTCATATATTTAGCCGTTTTCTTCATGGGTGCATTCCTTCATTTTGGGGTTATCGTTTGATCGTATTGAAGATGCGGTCGCCCGCGTCGCCTAAGCCAGGAACAATGTATGCATTTTCATCAAGACGTTCGTCTATCGCGCAAGTAAAGATTGTGACATCGGGGTGAACCAATTGCACTTTTTCAATACCTTCTGGAGAGGCGATCGTGCACAGCATCGAAATGTTATTTACGCCCCATTTTTTCACCATGGCAATGGCATCGCAGGCGGAGCCGCCGGTCGCCAGCATCGGGTCTAGAATGAAGGCAATTTCCGGAGGGGCATCCGAAAATTTTTGGTAATATTCGACCGGTTTCAGGGTGGATTCATCGCGATAAAATCCAAGGTGCCAAACCTCTGCTTGGGGGATCAACTCCTGAACCGCATCACACATACCGAGGCCGGCCCGTAAAATGGGAACCAATCCCATGCGGGTTTCAATATGCTTACACATGGTGGTGCAAAGTGGAGTTTCCACTTCAATTGATTCCAGCGGAAGCGTGGCAGTTGCTTCATATGCGAGCAAAAGGGTGAGACGGTGAATCTGATCTCTAAAAATATAGGTGGGGGTATTCTTATCACGAAGCAACGACATATGATGTTTGATTAAGGGGTGCTTCAGCTCAACTACTCGACTCATTCTAAATGCTCCTATTTCGCATATTCCACACAGCGGGTTTCGCGAATCACGGTTACGCGAACAATGCCTGGGATTTTAACTTCTTGGCCAACTTGTTTAGCAATATTTTTCGCGAGAAGCGAGGTCCCGTGGTCATTGAATTTCTCGGGCTCAACCATGATTCGGATCTCTCGGCCTGCTTGCACAGCATAACTACTTTTCACGCCCGCATATTGGTTACAAATTTGCTCAATCTTCGCGAGACGTTCAATATAGATATCCGCCGTTTCCATGCGCGCCCCAGGTCGGGCGGCCGTCAGGGCATCGGCCGCATCGCAAAGAACACCATAAATGCTTTGAACTTCCATTCCTTCATGTTGGGAGCCAACGGCTTCGTAAACCAAGGTTTCTTCGCCATGTTTTCGGAGAATCTTGGCTCCGACTTCGGCATGACCGCCTTCCATTTCATGGTCCATTGCTTTCCCAATATCATGAAAAATTCCGCAACGTTTGGCGATTTTCGGATCGAGTCCCAGGTCCGCAGCCATCATGGCCATGAGATGAGCCGCTTCAATGGAATGATCCAAAACATTTTGTTTATAACTGGTCCTGAATTTTAATTTTCCGAGAATATGAACTAATTTAGGAGCCACTCCGGTAATGCCCAGTCCGAATAAAGCCTCTTCGCCGGCATGGCGGATGGTGTCGTCGATATCGCGCTTAACCCGCGCCACGGTTTCTTCAATGCGGGCTGGATGAATGCGCCCATCTTCAATCAGTCGCTCTAGCGCAACTCGGGCGACTTCACGGCGGATGGGATCGTAGCAGGAGAGAACCACCACTTCCGGAGTCTCATCAATCAGCACATTAACGCCCGTTTCCGACTCGAACGATTTTATATTGCGCCCTTCCTTACCAATAATACGCCCTTTGATGGCATCATTTTCCAAGGAAACCTGACTGGTCGTGATATCACAAACGGTTTCTGCGGCATACCGTTGGATTGCTGTTGCCACAATATCGCGCGCCTTTTTCTTGGCGTCTTCTTTTGCCGCCTTCTGGATATGCCGAACCAGTCCATTTGCTTCGGCCTTCAGTTCTTCTTTCATCCGGTTCATGATGATCTCGCGGGCCTCTTTTTTGGAGAGGGCCCCGGCATCTTCAACGCGCAGGAGTTCTTCGTGGATCAGCTTATCCAATTCTAGTTTTTGGTCTCTCAGCGATTCTTTGTGCTCACTAATTTCGGTCATTCGACCGGTAAGCTGCAACTCTTTGGTATTGAGCATTTCCAATTTGCTGGTCAGATTTTTTTCGCGCTCTACGACGCGTTTCTCCAGATCTAGAATATCTTTCCGCTGGGCGGTCAAATCGCGTTCTGAATTTTCGCGGGCCCGCAAAATGGCATCTTTGGCCTGAACTTTAGCCTCGCGCCGAACGACTTGGGCTTCTTTTTGGGCTTCATCCAAAATAGATTTTGCCTGCTTGCTGGCGGCAATGGCATTGGTTTTGGTGATGTAGGCATGAAAGAAGAAGCCTAGCACCAGAAAACCGATGCTGAGAATCAGCTCATACCCCGTATAATCCATAATATCCATGGTGAACCTCCGTTTCATGATGGACCGCACTCCATGGAAAGCCAGATGCAGCGTTGACGCATCATATAGGCAGTCCGATCCCCTTATTTTCGAACGCTGAGTTTATACCGAGATCGGAGCTTTTGTCTAATGTTCGTTTAAGCTTTTAGGTGTTTTGACTCCGTAACAATAAAATTAACCGGCTGGTCATGAAGCTCATAGGGAATCTCGGAAAAGATCTGAAAATCAAAAGCAATGCCGACCGAAACTCCGCATAGTTCAGCCAATATGCGGTCATAGTAACCACCGCCGCGTCCAAGGCGATTTCCTGCAGCATCAAAACCAACGCCGGGAACGGCAATCAGGTCGATTTTGGCCACATTAAGCATCGTGGGTTGAAGGGGCTCCAAAATTCCATAGTGCCCCCGTTGAAATAGGGTGGATTTTTCGATTTCAGCCATCTCATAAAGACGTGTATCGTTGTTGAAAACTGGAATGCAGGTTCGCTTGCCCCGTTTCCAACATTCGGAGAAGAGGGGTTCCAGAGAAACTTCACCTCCAATCGCTTTATAAAGGGCAATAATGTGGGCAGAGTGGAAGATTTCCAATGCTTGGAAGCGCTCGATGATGCCCAAACTGGCTGCTTGTTGCCACGTTTCTGTCAGAGCATCCCGTTTTTCACCTATTTCTCGGCGGAGTTGATCTTTACGGATCACTCTTTTTTACCCGCTGGGAGTTCCAATATTCGATGCGCTTCCGCATGGTGTCTTCATAGCCCTGATTCGTCGGTTCATAATAGACTTTTTCCGTTGGAACGTATTGCTGATCTACAAAATGATTTTTTCCGTCATGGGCATATTTATATTTCACATCGCCTGGGTCGGGTTTGGGTCCGCTCTGTAAATGTTTTGGAACGGGGAGGGTGCGGCCGTTTTCAACATCCTGAAGCGCTTGATTGACCGCAACGTAGGCCGCATTGCTTTTCGGGGCACAGGCCAGATAGGTTGTGACTTGCGCCAAGGTGATTCGCGCTTCCGGCATACCGATGAATTCAACGGCTTGCATGGCCGAAACGGCCAGCGTGATTCCGCGCGGATCGGCATTGCCGATATCTTCCGATGCGAGAATAATCAGGCGGCGGGCTATAAACCGCGGATCCTCTCCAGCATAGAGCATTTTTGCGAGCCAATATACGGCGGCATTGGGGTCCGAGCCTCGTACGCTTTTAATGAAGGCCGAAATGGTGTCGTAGTGCTCATCTTCATCACGATCGTAATTGACGGCTTTTTTCTGAACAGACTCTTCCATTTCATGGCGAGTCAGGTGTACCAGACCGTCTTCATTCGGAGGCGTTGTGAGGGCGGCCAGTTCCAAGGCATTCAGCGAGCGGCGAGCATCGCCGTCGCAAACTGCGGCAAGATGCTCCAGCGCTTCGCGATCTGCGGTCACCAACCCATTCAGTCCGACAGGGGCTGTAAGCGCTCGCTCGAGCACCTCCACAATGGATTCTTCCGAGAGGGGTTGCAGCTGAAAGATCTGCGAGCGGGAGTTCAGCGGGGTGTTGATAAAGAAAAATGGATTGTGGGTGGTGGCACCGATCATGATGATGTCGCCACTTTCCACATAGGGTAGCAATACATCCTGCTGCGATTTATTGAACCGGTGAATTTCATCAATAAAAAGGATGGTGTCCTGACCATTCATTTTTTTCCAATGGCTGGCACTTTCGAGGATTTTCCGGAGGATGGAAACATTGGCCAAAACACCGCTCGTGCGTTCAAAACGTCGATCCGTTGTTTTGGTAATCACCTCCGCGAGTGTCGTTTTTCCGCATCCCGGCGGGCCGTAGAGGATAATGCTGTTGAGACGGTCGGCTTCGATGGCCCGCCGCAACAGCTTATGGTCTCCCAGAATATGCTTTTGACCAATTATTTGGTCCAGGGTTTGTGGCCGCATACGCGCGGCCAGCGGGGCTGTTCCGGCTCCCGCTTTGGCTTGCTTGGATTTGGGCTGGTCTTTAAATAGATCCATGAAAAATAGGATAGGGGCTCATGGAGATAAAAGGAACCGGAAAGAGCCGGAACAAAAAAAATGAAGTAAAGGAAAGGCACCCCACCTTGGCCGTATACTGAGACGAACCTCTATCACCGTGTGATAGATGTGGGCGCCAATCTAGCCGGTTTCCAGAACCCTCCCTTTTTCAAGGGCATGTGGGCACATGGCCGAAAGTCTAGCTCCCTTTAGAATAAACATTGGGAAAGAGGGGTTACCTCATCCTCGTACCACGCAGGGGTTATTTCCTTTCCTTAACTTCTGTATTTAAGGTAGCAGTTGGAGCGGGATCCTGCGATAAAAAAATTAGACTTCATCTTCAATGTACTAGATGGAATTTGCTAATGATAACGTGCTCATATAGTTTAGAGTTATGCAGAATCTAAAGAAAATCTTGTTAGACAAGAACCATGCAGGTATCCAATTTATTAAATACGGACTGTGCGGTTGTACCGCACTGACGGTGGATATGATGGTTGCATTTTTAGTGGCTTGGTTATGGTTGCCAGCTCTGAACGGAGATGAACTCTTTGTTAAATGGTTTGGACTGCAGTTTGAAGTGGTTTCTGAGGGAATACGCACAACCCATTTTATTATAGGAAGCATCATCGCATTTTTAATCTCTAACCTCGTGGCCTACCTTTTAAATGTTCTTTTTGTATTTAAGGCTGGAAAGCACAGCCGCCGGAAAGAGCTGGGGATGTTTTATTTGGTATCAGGTATTAGCGTAGGTATTGGAGTTGCCCTTGGAGCCGCTTTAATTTCTTGGTTGGGAATGCCGTATGACTATTCCTATATTGCGAAAGTCATTTCGACCACACTGATCAACTATGTTGCCCGGAAATATTTAATATTCAACGGCTAAACTTTTCCAAGGATTGGAAAAGTGTGGCGGCACATGCTGATTTGCTTATCCGTCCCCAATGTTCAAAGGTCGTGCCTGGTGCGGCCAGAAAGCTGAAGGTGCCGGTTGTTGCGCCAAGCGTGGCTGGCGTGTTTAAGACGATTCCGTCCAAATTCTTATGGGCCAATTTTTGGCGGGCCTTCTTTTCGCCGTCTTCGGTTTGCAGCGCAAAACCAATGGCTATTTGATTGTTACGTTTGCTGCGGCAAAGTGTTTTTGCAATATCAGCCGTGGCTTTGAGTTTAAGCGTAAGATCATCGGTCGACTTTGCCATTTTTGCGGTTTTCTTTTCGATTGGCGTATAATCCGCGACCGCCGCCACAAAAATAATGATCTCCGAAGAGGAGAAGAATTTATCCCCCATTTCAAGCATTTCTTCCGCACTGAGTACCGGATGAATGGAACCGCAATCGCCAAGGTCTGGAAGATTTTCTGGAGACACCGGGCCCGAAATAAAGCACACGTCAAAACCGCAGAGCATGGCCTCTTCGGCAATGGCTTTACCCATTCGTCCGCTACTCGCATTCCCAATAAAGCGGACCGGATCGATATATTCATGCGTCGGACCCGAGAGAATGAGAATTCGTTTGCGTATTAACATACGGAATTCAGAATGAATTGAGCAATGCTTTCGGAGGCACTGAGGCGTCCGTGGCCAGAGGTGCCGCAGGCCATGCGACCTTCCTCGGGACCCATCTGATGCCAGCCGTAATGCAATAGCTTTTTAACATTGTCCTGAACGACCGGGTTTGCCCACATCTGAAAATTCATGGCCGGACAGAAAATGCGGTTGCAGTCGCTCTTTAGAGAAAGAGCACTGCAACTGACGATATCATCACCCAACCCGTGCGCTATTTTCCCCAGGATATCGGCCGTGGCAGGCACCACCACAAAAGTATCGGCTTCCGTGGCTGGGTAGAGATGAGGATAGATCACCTCTATGCTTCCGGAATCGGTATCCGGAAAAATAGAGGTGATCACTTTTTGCTGCGTAAGAGCGGCAAACGTGAGCGGAGCAACAAACTTCGTCGCAGCAGGGGTCATAATAACCCGCACATCACAGTCTGCTTTGACCAGCTGACTCACGAGATCGGCCGCTTTATAAGCAGCAACTCCTCCCGTGATTCCGACTAATACTTTCAGCTTCATCGTTTCCCTTGCAATATGATGACTACGGACGTCAATTAGACTTCCATAATATCTTTTTCTTTAGCCGTAAGCATATCGTCCATTTTCTTGATATGCGCATTGGTTGATTTCTGGATTTCTTCAAGAGATCCATCCCGATCATCTTCCGTGATGTCGCCATTTTTCTGAAGGCCTTTGATCTGCTCATTGGCATCGCGGCGGATATTACGAACCGACACACGTTGTTCTTCCGTGGTACGGCCAGCCATCTTCACCATCTCTTTACGGCGCTCTTCTGAGAGTTCCGGAATTGGAACGCGAATCAAACGGCCGTCATTCATGGGGGTAATTCCAATATTGGCGCCAACGATTGCTTTCTCGATCAGTCCAAGGGAGGACGGATCAAATGGGTTGATCACAATCAGGCGTGGTTCCGGCGTCGAGATATTAGAAATATCGCGCAGACGGGTAGGGGTCCCATAGTAATCCACAGTAATGGTATCCACTAACGCCGGGTTAGCTTTTCCCGTGCGCAGCCCGCTTAATTCCTGCTGAAGGAACTGAACGGTTTTATCCATTTTATCTTCTGTTTCTAACATTACTTCGTCAGTCATCTCTCGTCCTCTTGCTTATCCTTGGGTAACCAGTGTGCCGGATTTTTTTCCGTTGAACACTTCGACCATCCCGTTTTCTTTGAAAAAATCAAAAACGACAATGGGTATATCGTTTTCCATACACAGTGAAAATGCTGCGGCATCCATCACCTTAAGCTGGCGGGAAAGAGCATCCTGATAGGAAATCTTGTCAAACCGCGTTGCCGTCGGATCGGTCATCGGATCCGCCGTATAAATGCCGTCCACCTTGGTGGCCTTCATCAGAACATCCGCATTGATTTCTGAAGCGCGTAGGGCGGCCGCACTATCCGTGGTGAAGTATGGATTGCCTGTGCCGGCTCCAAAAATCACAACACGCCCTTTTTCCAAATGGCGCACGGCCTTGCGTCGAATGAAGGGTTCTGCAATGGCCGGCATGGAAATCGCCGTCATCACGCGAGTATGAATTCCCTCGCCCTCCAATGCATTTTGAATGGCCATGGAATTGATGACCGTCGCCAACATGCCCATGAAATCACCCGTCGTTCGATCCGTTCCGCTGCCTGCACCGGCAAGCCCGCGAAAAATATTACCACCACCGACCACCACCGCGATCTCTGCGCCCTGGTCCAACATCTGCCTAAATTGAGCAGCTATCGTTGCTAGGATTTCAGGATCGTGGTTGAGTCCCTTCTCTTTATTCTGAAGAGCTTCACCGCTGATCTTCAGGAGGATACGTTTATAACTCATAAATTCCTTTTATATAATCACGCGAAAAGATTAGAACATGAACGCCTGAGTGTAAATTTCCAATGTCTAGAAACTGCATCCCGCCCTCCATTATGAAACGTTTTAGAATCTTATTCCCCATACTCATTGCAGTCACGGCCTTGGTGGCGGTTCTGTTTGTTTCGATGAAACCCACGGGACCAACCTATCCATTGGTTCAGGCGCTTTGGGTCACTCGTTTCGACTATTCCACCGCGTTGGATGTGGAACAGATCATCGAAAATGTTGGGCAGGCTGGTTTTACGGATGTTTTCTTTCAGGTTCGCGGCAATGGCACCGCGTATTATGAAAGCAAGCTGGAGCCTTGGGCCCACGAACTTTCGGGCAATCAGCTTCCCATGCTTGGAACGAATCCCGGTTGGGATCCCCTTCAGCTGGCCCTTGATACCGCTCGGCCCTATGGATTGCGGGTTCATGCCTATATCAATGTTTTACCAGGCTGGAAGGGGAGAATTGATCCCCCCGTTCAGGCAAAACAGCTTTGGACCGCGCATCCCGATTGGTTCATGGTCGATTCGTTAGGCGATAAAATGCTGCCCAGCTCTGGATGGTATTCGTTTATTAATCCCGTGATTCCTGCAGTGCGAGCGCATCTCCGCGGCATTGTTGAAGAGCTTTGTGCGTATGATGTTGCGGGGATACATTTGGACTATATCCGTTATCCCTACGACTATCAGATCATTGCGGATCAGCTATATCCCACGGCCACCCCAGAGGAGCTTGCGCGAAGGTCCGAGTTTTCATATGACGCGGTCTCGCAATCTGCGCTCTACCATAAATATGGATGGGAGGTAACCAAGAGCCAGATTGAGGAGTTTCGGCGCGACAGCATCACCCGTGTGGTGCAGGATATTTCGTATGCCATGCAGTCGAAAAAACCGGGGCGTTGCCTCTTGTCGGCCTGTGTAATGGGGAATCCAATTGAAGGCCGTGCACATGCCTATCAGGATTCGGGGCTTTGGGTGCGAAAAGGGCTCGTGGATTGGGCGGTTCAAATGAACTACGCCACAAAATCTTTTGATCGTTATCTAAAGAATATGAAAAAAGCCGCCGGAAGGAAGCCCTTTAAAAAGGCCGTAATTGTGGGCATTTTTTGTAAGCACGATCCCGAGCTTATTTTGAAGCAGATCGATACCGTGAATACGTCGGGCAGCCGAGGGCTGGCCCTGTTTTCGTATGAATATCTTTTTGGAACCAACCATCAAGTCACAGAAAAGGGCCGAATTGTTCTCACAAAAATCGGCCCTATTTCTCACGTTCAATAACTTAAATCCTGCTATTTTGGAATGGTAAGATCCTTCAGCGAGGTTGCCTTGCTCTTGGAAAACACCTCTTCCTCGATCTCTTTTTCCTCCTGTTCGGCTTGGCTACGCTCTACCAGTTTGCGCGCATTGGCCACCGCAACCTCCGCCTCAGCAGTCCGTCCTGCATATTTGCAGGCAGTTGCATAGGTTGCCCATGCGCGGAGACTGTTGGGGGCCTGCGTTGTGGCAATTTTGAGGGATTGAACGGCGGCATCAAACTCCTTCAGCATAAGCTGACTACTGCCGAGTCCAATCCATGCCCCAGGAATGGTTCCAAGTCCGCGGACCAGCAGGGTGAAGATCGCCTTGGCTTCCGTTGGACGATTGAACGCCAAATAGATTTTTCCCGATCCAATCAGTTCGGCCGGATTTCCATTTCGGGAACTGCCGTCCAGCTCTGCATAGGCCGCACGGGCTTTTTCCAGTTTAACCAATCCCGCCTGCTGTAATTCAGGGTTATTAATCAATGCGGCAAACTCTTCCTTATCGCGCAAGAGCACCGCCGTGGTTCCGTCGAAATAGACCAATTTCCACTCGCGAGTGCCCAGCAAGGTGACCACTCCCTGCGCAGAAGCGGGCGCAAGAGTATTAATAATAAAGGCATTGGGCCGGTGCGCAAGAATCAGCGCCTCGTATGACTTCCGATTGCCCAGCATGGTTCCGGAAAGATTCTCAAGGACCTCGTCGGAATACGTGCCTGAACGATAATCAATAAAGCATTTGCGACCATATTTGAATGCAAGATAGCCTCCATCCGCCGCGAGGTTGATTGCTTTTTCCGGAAAATCCGGATGGTTCAGGAGGACTTCCAGATCCTCTGGATACAGATTTTCCTGAACACCCAGTCCAAATTTGGATGCACTGCCCGTCGTGACATAAGCCGCATTTCCAACAATGGGGATGATGGATCCCATCAAAAGCAGCACAAGAACAACGCCCGTAGCAGGTCCTAGCAGATGGGAATGTTTGCCTAAAATCGAATTAAAAGAATGGCGGAGGTATTCGCTGATCGAGGTCAGGCTGAGAACAATAAACGGGAACGCCAATACGGCAAACAGCAGCGCCATTCTCGGGGAAGTCCAAACCATGAAGGCCCCAAAAATAGCGAGCGTACTCAGCACCACCGGCAATTTCTTTTTCAGCGTAATCAAGCCGGCAGCTCCAAGAATCATGACGAAAAGAATGAGCGGTTTAATCGCCGGAATCTGGAAATATTCAATAAACAGAGACGACCAATACACCGGCGTCGGAGCACTCATATTGGCAAACACCTGGACATGCATTTTAAGAAAATAGGGATTGATGACCGTTGCAACCAGCAGAACGATTGCGAGCAAACTCAGCGGACCCGCAAGGGTCACCTGATTCTTTTTGCGGGCCTTAGCCCCTTTACCGTTCTGGGCGGCTTGAATGGCCGTGAGCCCCACAATAATGGGACCTAATAGAAAGGAGCCATGCATATTGGTCCATAGAATCTGTAGGGGAATAAGCGAGGCGAATAGGAGGGCTGGTTTTTTCTGTATATCCAGAATATACAAAAAGAGAGCAATAAAAAGCATCATAGAAACCTGAGGACCCACATCCAACATCTGAAAGATGAGATGCCCAGCAATCAGAAGCGCAAAACCCTGACTCAATCCTTTTCCCCACTTCGACGAAACTTTAATCAGGAGAAAGAAGGCAGCCAGTAATCCAACCATATTCAGGATGATCAGGAGGGGAGCCCCTCCAGCATTCCAAAATAAATAGGCCAATTTATCATAGAGCCAAGTCGTGTTAACAAAGGAGTCGCCTTCAAGAAAGGAAAGCGGAGCATTGTTCTGTCCCAATGCAAGATGGCTCCATATTTGAGGGGTGCTGATCGTTCTTAAACCGACGATGGCCACAAAGACCAAGCCAAGAACTACATAAATAATGGATCCACCCGATGGTTTCTTACTCATATTAACTCCTTAGTTAAGCATAAACAGGCTAAAGCGATTGGGAATACGAATGCAAGTTACGTTTCCTTTTAAATCAGAATAAATCTAACTGAGAAATATGGGCCTTTAATTTATGTGGCCGCTTTCTTGCAATTTTCGGCTGCCCCGTCTCCCCAAATTCTCCCTCCTCAAGGTTGGTCAGAATATCGGTTGCCCGCTCAATGACTTCCGTCGGAAGTCCGGCCAACCGAGCCACTTGAATTCCATAACTCTTATCCGCCGAACCCGGAACAATCTTGCGCAAGAAGGTAATGGAATCTCCCTTTTCTTTCACCAACACACTGTAGTTCTGCACGTTAGGCAAGATCAATGCCAGATCAGTCAGTTCGTGATAATGCGTTGCAAACAACGTTTTGGCCTTCATCTTTTCATTTTTGCAGAGAAATTCCGCCACCGACCAAGCAATGCTAATCCCATCGAACGTGCTGGTGCCGCGCCCAATTTCATCGAGAATAATCAGACTTTTCGGCGTGGCATTATTCAGAATATTGGCCGTTTCCTGCATCTCCACCATAAAGGTGGAGCGGCCCCTTGCCAGATCATCGCTAGCCCCCACGCGGGTGAAAACTCGGTCAACCAAACCAATTTCCGCCTTGGCAGCGGGAACAAAACACCCCATATGCGCCATAATCGTGATGAGAGCCACCTGGCGAATATACGTGGATTTGCCCGCCATATTTGGCCCCGTGATGATGATCAACTGGTGCGTATCGCGGTCCAACCGCGTATCATTCGGGACAAACCGTTCCGCATCCGGCATCTGTTCAACCACCGCATGGCGGCCATCCTGAATCGCCAGTTGCCCTTCATCGCCCATCATCGGCCGAGTATATTGGTTGGAAAGGGCGCGCTCCGCAAACGTGGCGAGCACATCAATTTGCCCAATGGCTAATGCATTCTCCTGAATACTCACCAAATGCTCGACCACCTGCCGCCGAACTTCCGTGAAAATTTCCTGCTCCAGCACCACCGAGCGTTCCTGAGCACCGAGAATCTTATTTTCGTATTCCTTAAGTTCGGGGGTAATATATCGTTCCGCATTCACCAGCGTCTGCTTGCGGATATAATCCTCGGGCACCAGCGAACTGTTCGCTTTGCTCACCTCAATATAATAACCAAACACCTTATTGTGCCGCACTTTGAGGGTTCGAATGCCCGTTCGCTCCATTTCCGAAGCCTGGAAGTCGGCCAACCATTTTCGACCCAGCGCCGCCGCTTCGCGGAGCTCATCGAGTTCCTCGTGGTAGTGTTCCCGAATCACACCGCCCTCCTTCAAATTGAGCGGCGGCTCATCCACCATGGCCGTATTAATCAGGGCCACCAAGGTGGGGAGGGCGATAATGGATTCGCCCAGCGTTTCAAGCATCGTTCCTTTATCACTAAGCAGCGCTTTAATCATGGGCATCTGCTGGAGAGAAACGCCCATCGCCCGTACATCGCGTGGGTTGCCCGACGTCGAGCCAATGCGGGAAATCAGCCGCTCAACATCTTTAATTTCTCCAAGCACATCGCGAAGCGACCGGAGGTAGGTCTGGTTGGTCACCATCAGTTCAACCGCCTCGTGACGCGAGTTGATCTGCTGCAAATCATTGAGCGGTCGCAACAACCATTCCCGCAGCAAACGACCGCCCATGGCCGTCTTGGTGGAATCCAGCACATTTAAAAGAGTGGCTTTATAGGCCTGCCGGTTGGAATTAATTGGGGTAATCAGCTCCAGATTCGTGGCGGTGGTTTCGTCCACGAGCATGTAGTCGGCCGGATTTTTGACCCGCAGGTTCCGAACATGGGTAAGATTCCGGCGCAGCTCCGTCTTCACATAATAGAGCACCGCACCCGCAGCCCCCAGCGCGGAGGTCATGTTCGTGCAACCAAAACCTTCCAGCGAGTGCACATCAAAATGGCGTTCCAAATAGTCCTTCGCCGAGGCCGCCTCAAAGGTCCAATCCTCGCAGGGCGTGAGTAGGGTATGGGTGGCTTCCAGCGTGAGTTCCTTAAAGTCCGGATCTGCCACCTGTTCTTCCGCAACAATGCACTCCGCCGGGGCATAGCGCGAAAAGTTGGACTGCACACTGAGCACATCGTCCGATTCTTCAATCCAGAATTCACCCGTCGAAAGGTCCAGCATCGCGATGCCGTAGCGCTTCTTATTCCGATAAAGGCCCGCAAGAAAGTTGTTCTGATTTCCTTCCAACACTACTTCATCAAGAATCGTACCCGGAGTCACAATGCGAGTGACCGCCCGTTTGACGCACCCCTTGGCCGTGGCCGGATCTTCCACCTGTTCGCAAACCGCCACCTTCACGCCCGCTTTCACCAGCCGTTCCAGATAGCCCGCAGAAGCGTGGTAGGGGATGCCGCACATCGGCGTATTGTGTCGCTTGGTTAGGGTGATGCCTAGAATGTTCGAGGCCACCTTGGCATCGTCGAAAAACATTTCATAGAAATCGCCTAGGCGAAAAAAGAGTATCGTATCTTCGGGCAGGTCGCGCCGGATTGAACGATACTGCGCCATCATCGGTGTTTCTTTCTTCTCCGCCATTTATATCTCCCTAAAAAACTAAAGAAGACAGTGTATCTCCCCACTCAGCGGTTTCAACCACGGAATACATCGAATACACGAACGGGCGGTGCACCGTGCCGCGGAAGGGCGGAGGCCGCATGGCCAGAAAAGGCACCGATGCGATCCCGATCAACTCGTGGGTACGAATCAACCGCCTCATCGAAGACTGATCGGGGTGGGGAAAAATAATTTCCGGGCGGAACGGCCAAATGCCGTGAGACTCAAGACGTTCGAGCGAAAAGAAAATATCTTGATGGATATTGGCATCTTGATTTTAAAAAAATAAGAGACGAATGTATCGCCTCTTATTTGAAAATGCTTATGATGTTCCATCTGTTCGGGTGTGCCAAAAAAAAACCCCGCCGAGGCGGGGTAATAGGTCAAAAAGACCTTCGGCATATAGCCTTATTGTGAAAAGACAGTTCTAATTACTTTTCTAAGGCTATTTATAAGTATTTTTAGAAGATCGGTCAACAGGAAGCTGAAAGGAAAATAAAATGGG
>JBAHZU010000129.1:0-31299 GCA_037132875.1 Pontiella sp. | reverse complement strand
GAAATGCTTCTCGTTAATGAGCTATTTACTTTCCACTGATTGGAAAGGGAGTGTGTATGAAAAACGATAAGAAGGGTTTTACGCTGGTTGAAATCATCATTGCGGTGGCCATTATGGGCTTGCTGGCCTCGGCGGGAGGGGTGGTGATTCATAAATCGGTCACTCATGCTCGGATTAAGGCGGCAGAGAGCGAATTGGCAATTTATTCCTGTGCGGTGTTGCAGTTGGCATGGGATACGGGGAAATGGCCCAATGGGGAGGTCCGAACTCAGGCAGGTGGTAATGAAGTTTGGGATCTGTCTAGTGAGGCCGCCGGTTTGATGGTGGAAGGCTCAGATAATGTTTATCCCAACTGGAATGGTCCGTATTATGAAGGCGTAACGGAAGATCCTTGGGGAAACTCCTATTTCTTTGATCCTGATTATCGGATCGATGGAGTCATGCGAATCGTGATTGGTTCGCTTGGCCCCAATGGAGTGGGTCGAAATGTCTATGAAATTGATAATATCTACATTTTGCTGGATGATTGAGCACATTGGTTGTGCGCCCTTCTGTTTGATCCGTCATTGCGCTTGCGCCCAGATCGGGTGTTCATCCTTCATCTGGGTAGGGTAGGGTAGGGTAGGGTAGGGTTGGGTAGGGCGGGGTGAAGATAAACCCAAGAATGAAAGAATCCCCGACTCCAGCGTGGGATCGGGGATGCGTCGATGGGGGCTTGGAAACTATCTTTGCCAGGCGCTGATGCGAACGTCCTGTACATATGGAGTGGTGGTGCCATCCGTTCCGGGAGGAGTGGGGACGGAATTTTCACAGACGAATGCATCAGGCGTTCCGCCGAACGTAGTGGTTCCTCCCACAATAATCTGTCCATGAATCTCAGTGGTTCCGTTGGCGGTGAAATTTCCATTGGGTACGTATGTAATTCCTCCAAGGATACCCTTATTTCCGTTCACGCAGACATTGCCCTCTTTGGCAACAATACCGAGTGCATATTTGGTTCCGGGTTGATAGAGGGCTTTTATTTTAACGTCAGCATCTGTGACAATCACAGTTGCATTAATTGCATCGTTTATTTCGAAGGTTCCTGAACCATTTACGAGGAGGACTCCTCCAATAATCGGGTCGGGAATAGTCCCGCAAACCTGTATCACCATACCATTTGCAATGGCCTCGTTTTCCCATGGGGTGAGGTCGATGTCTGGAATGGAGACTACCGGTTGGTCTTCTTTGCCGCACACGGGGGTGCTTTTTGAAAAAGATCCGGAGGCCGTTACTGTATTTTCATTTTCCGTCGCAATCTTATTGGTGTAGTCCGCATCTGAGTTGGTATGAATTTTGTTGTTAGATCCTGCGATGGTTACATCGCCATTGAATGTTAGAGTTCCCCCGCAAAGGATCGGATACTCAAACCCTTCCGTTCCCGTGTAATCCACCGGAGGTGTACTTCCGCCGGTGTCGGCGTTATAATCTTCGGTAACAATCTCTGCTGTAAATTCTTGGCCTCGGCATTTCCCAACAGAGGTTACGATGCAATACCGGTTGCTAATTGGCGTGAGGGTGATGGCAAAACTGCCGTCGCCATATGTGCTTTCCATGGCCCCGAAAGCATTGGTGGAGCTTTGCCCGTCCAGTCCAAATACACTCAAGTTATCGCGTAGCGTGAAATCGGCCGACAGCTTGGCGAAGGAATACTCAATACCCGCTTCCGCATACGCTTGGGCTTTGGTGTGGTTGATCATTCGTCTTGTTGTAAAACTTTGTTGACTCCCCGAGAACATAAATGCTCCGAATGAGAGCGAAAGTACCATGATGACCGCGAGTATACTGGCCAATACAAAGCCAGATTTTTTGGGGTGTAATTTTCTCATTAGATGCTCCATTTGCTCTTATAAACCAGTGTTTCTTGGGGTTAAATCAACCTTCAGTGCAGATGTTATGGTCCGATATTCCCCGTTCATGCCTCGGACGTTTTTTTTATAAATTTCGAGTTCCACCATGAGAGCGGAGCGCAGGGGATTTCCATCCACTTCGACTTCGAAGGTTCCATAATCGTTGCCTTTTGTAAAAATACCACCAATGTTCACGAGGCGCTCCTCGCCGGTCCATTCAATGGTTACATTTCTTAGTTGTGGGGTGATGGTTGCCGTGGTTGAGTCGGGGTTCAGTACCGCTTGGAACTGAATATAGCGCCCCTTCTGAGAGAAGATGTCGAAGGAGTGCTCTAGTGTGCCGCTACTCCACGCAACGCTAGAGAGATCCCGGGTGTCTCCCGCTTTGACTTTGATGGAAATGGAGGTCCCTGTTGGCTCGATCGATTCCTTGGTGAGATATTCATAGGTCGGGTTATCTAAGCGGGTGTCGAATACTCTGGAGGTATAGATGCCATTGGTTGGATAACTAGAAAAAATGGATTCCAAACTCGGTATATAATCAATATTCGTCGTCGAGCTATTCGTTGTTAGGTTCGCTATATTTGAGAATTGGGCTTCCGAGCGGGTGTCGGTGTAATTATCGGTCCATTTTTGAAGAGAATTTCCAGAAGCAATCGTCGCGGTAAATTGAACGAGATAATTTTTTTTCTTATCAATCTCAAGATCGATCCAATCCGACTGTAAGCTGCCATTATTGGTTGTTGTGTAGGTTGGGAATGTCACCGCAGTGGAACCGGATGAAAATTGAAGGGCAGACGTGCCTTCTCCAATGCGGACATCACTCAGGGTAAGCGGGCTTGTGGGGGATGCTCTAAAGGTGAGTTTGCACCGCATTCCGCTGTACGTGATCCAGTTTGGATTATTGATCGTTAAATTTGGATCTTGATCTTTCCCTCTGATGAGGATGTCAACGGTGGCCATTCCTGTTAAATGGGTAGTTTCTGAGCCGGATGAATCTCCGGATTGATCTACGACATCCCACGTTTTTTCCATGCCGACCAGTTGGACCACATATTCTGAAAGGGTGGGATCCCATATGATTTCAGTATCTTCTGCCTGAAAATCGATTGAAAAATTACTCTCTTCCCAACGATCATTGTTCATGGTCAGCGTAAAGCTGTCGCCGTCATTTTGTGCTGGAAAATAGAGCTGGTAGCGGCCCTTCCATGATCCTGTCGGCATATACGTTGGAGCGGGAGTGGCTCCGTTATAATCCGTTACGGTTTGTCTTTCCGCTTCGCGGGCTCCGTAGGATGGCGAAATAAAGAGCTGGTCGATGCCAATGGCGCGGCCGTTGCTTAGGGCATTTTTGTCGACGACCTTAAAGGTGAATTCATGGCTACCAGGGGAGATGAGAATATACCCGAGGGTGGCTTCTTCCCTAATGTTGGTATCATCGGCAATATCGGCAAAGGCATCATACCGCCCTGCAGTGGGTAGTATGTCCCATTGGAGCAGATTTTTAAACAGCATCGTTGAGGTTACATGTTCAGAGTTATAAGTCGAATTGCCATTTCCAGTGGCCACCACGTCTTCGAGTTGCTCCTGCCGCTGGGAATCTGTCAGGTCTATGTTGCGCGGACTAAAAATAGTGCGTGTGAGTTCGGTAGGGGATGTTGGTTTAATGTGATAGATAATCTGAGATCCCCAAAGAATATTGCCATTTGTATCTTTGTCTAAAACGCCATTGTTATCGGCATCCTGACCCAGTGGAAAGCTAAGTGCCTGAAGTTTTCCTTCTACGTCTGCATAGTAAAAAATTTCATCTAACGACGATAAACGAATGTCGTGTTTAAGCCGTTCCATGGTTTGTTGCACATCGATATCGAGTTCATTCTGTGCATTTTCCTGATTTGTATTCTTGAGCAAAAATATAAAACCAGACATTGCGAGTGCCATGGCCATGGTGAAAAGGGTGATTGCGGTAATCGCCTCAATGAGGGTGAATGCATTCTTGTTGATATTTTTTGGGTTCATGGTTTAGGCCCTGTTTAAGGATGAAAGGCGATGAACGTTTTGACCTGTTCCTCGGAGCCCTCGAAATCAAGGGTCTTGTGATCGCGGATTTCAACGGTTACGGTCAGTTCCGCTACGTTGTTGGTTAGAGCAATCACTGTGGTGCGCCGATAACGCCCGCTGTCTCCAGAGAGGGATTCTCCCGAAATATCAACCAATTGGGGGGCTTCTGCGAATTTGGAAAGGCTGTCGAATTCGAAGGTTCGAGCCAGCTCAATTCTGTTTTTTGCAATATTCGCCGCGGTATAATGCTCCCGAGTTAGGTCCGCAAGGGCACGATTCGACAGCAGGGCCTTACTCGCGCCGGCGATAAAAAGCGCAAAAAGACTCAACGCCACCAAAACTTCTACGAGAGATACTCCCGCACAATTTTTCTTATTCGATGGTTCGGTCTGGGTCGCTGTTGTTTTCATAATATCCCGGGCATAATAACGGCATTATTAGAAGCAAGTTACATGCCATTGAGGTGCCTTTTTAAGAGGTAGGCCTGATCCTGTTGTAATTCTATAAATGGATTCCAATTGGTGGTCATGAGAACGTGATATGCACTTCCCGGAGAGTGGCTTTCTTTGATGTCGCACTGCGGAAGTGCGATTCCATTAAAAGGAGTTCTCAGATATTGGACGTTTGTTTGGAGACGGGGTTCTTAAAAATCCAGATTCGAATACCGTCCTCAACCTCGTATTTACGGTAGATTTGGCCGCTTACTTTTTAGGTTGGTGCGTCATTCCGCTTGAGAGCGGATTCCCCTTTTTCTAGTATGAATCTTCGGTACCATTGAAGAAAGGGAGGGAGCATGAACATTGTAGTATGCATCAAGCAGGTGCCGGATTCGGATAAAGTCACGATCGATCGAGCAACCAATCGTCTGAACCGTGCAGGTGTTCCATCCATCATGAATCCGTTCGATGAAAATGCGCTCGAAATGGCGCTTCAACTCAACGATGAGCACGGGGGAAAGATCATGGTCCTCTCCATGGGGCCGCCGCAGGCCGAAGCCGCGCTGCGTACCGCACTCGCCCATGGGGCCGACGAAGCCATTCTGATCTCCGACCGCAAATTCGGAGGAGCCGATACGTGGGCCACATCGTATGCCCTTAGCCTCGCCATCAAGAAGCTCGAAGGGGTTGATCTGGTGCTCTTCGGCAAACAGGCCATCGATGGCGACACCGCTCAGGTTGGTCCGAGCGTGGCGCAATTTCTGGATCTTCCGATGCTCACCTATGTCAAAAGTGTGGAAGTAACCGGCGATACGCTCAATGTAAATAGGATTACTGAAGACGGTTACGAAATATGGGATGTGGACAAACCTTGCGCGCTCGCGGTTGTGAAAGAAGCGAATAGCCTACGCATCCCGTTGTTCAAAAATAAAATGGCCGCGAAAAAGGCGGTTATTCCATGCTGGGGTGTTGACGAGCTGAAACCAGCAGCGGATAAAGTTGGTCTTGCCGGTTCTCCGACCAACGTGGTCAAGGTCTTTGCGCCTTCGGTCAAACTGAAGCAGGAAATGATCACCGGCGAACCGGAAGAAATGATCGCTGAACTCATCCGAAAACTGAAGGAACGGCACATACTATGAGTGCAGAAAAAGAACTTTGGGTATATGCAGAGCAACGCGAAGGAAAAATGGTCGGGGTGGTGCAAGAACTTCTCAGTCAAGGTCAGGTGCTTTGTGAAAAGTCGGGCTATACGCTTTGTGCAATCCTGCCCTCTGAAAACGGGGCTGAGTTATGCCAAGAACTGTATAACTTCGGAGCCGAAAAGGTCTACACCCTCGACGATCCCAAACTGGCCGACTATCAAAATGACTACTATTCCCGAGCCGTTGCTCAGCTGATCAACGAAAAGAGACCGGAAATTGTCCTTTATGGTGCAACCTCCATTGGGCGTAGTCTTGCGCCGACCGTGGCCGTGATGGTGAATGCCGGTCTGACGGCCGACTGCACCGAGCTCGACTTCGATGTGGACGAGGGCAACCTCTTGCAGACGCGTCCGGCTTTCGGTGGTAACATCATGGCCACCATCATTTGCCCGAACCATCGTCCGCAGATGGCCACCGTTCGCGCCAACGTGTTTAAGAAAAACAAGCGGTCTTCCGCTGAAATGGGGGAACAGATTTCCTGTCCGGTGGATCTCTCAGGCGTTCCGGAACGTATGCGCCGCTTGGAATCGGTTCGCGAAGCCCCCCCCAATCGCATGGATCTCCATGCTGCGCAGTTCATCGTTTCCGGGGGGCGCGGTGTGGGCAACCCCGAAAACTTTAAAATCATCGATGATCTCGCTGCTGAAATGGGTGCCGCCGTTGGGGCCTCACGGGCCACTGTAGACGCCGGCTGGATTGCGCCCCACCACCTAGTGGGGCAGACCGGCAAGACCGTTTGTCCGGTGGTGTATATTGCCTGCGGAATTTCAGGAGCCATTCAGCATTTGGCCGGAATACAGCGTTCGGAGCTGATTATTGCCATCAATAAAGATCCCGATGCGCCGATCTTTGATATTGCTGATTTCGGACTCATCGGCGATCTGAACGAGCTGGTTCCTGAATTCCAAAAACAGATTGCTGCCGCGAAGACCTCCTAAAAGGGGCGCGAGTCGAATACCCGTTTGGATAGGGCGCAATCGCATTTGATTAAGACGAAACGTTCCTGTAGCGTTTGCGACCATTAATTTAAATGTAAATTCTGAAGGAAGCTGATATGGAAAATGTTGTAATTATCGGAGCCGGCGCCGCCGGTATAACTGCGGCGATTTATTGTGCTCGCGCGAACCTCAATCCGCTTGTTATCGAGGGCATGCAACCCGGCGGTCAGCTGACCACCACGACCGACGTTGAAAACTATCCCGGCTTTCCTGATGGAATTGACGGCACGGAATTGATGGAAAAATTTAAGGCGCAAGCCACGCGCTTCGGTACGCGTTTTGCGGAGTATGATGCGGTGGAGAAAGCCGATTTCTCGAAGCGTCCGTTTAAGCTGGAAATGATGGTCGGCGAGCCGATCGAGGCTAAAACGGTAATCATTGCGACCGGGGCCACGGCAAAGTATTTGGGAATCGAGTCCGAGCAAAAATTTATGGGTCGCGGTGTTTCTGCCTGTGCCACTTGTGATGGCGCTTTTTATAAAGATGTTCCCATTGTGGTTGTGGGAGGGGGCGATACTGCCTGCGAAGAGGCCCAGTTCCTGACCCGTTTTGCTTCCAAAGTCACCCTCGTACACCGTCGCGATCAGCTGCGGGCTTCCAAAATTATGGCCGACCGTACGGTGAACCACCCGAAAATTGAAATGGCGTGGAATTCCACGATTGACGAAATCTTGGGCGATGATTCGGGCGTAACTGGGGTGCGTATTAAAAATGTGAATACCGGTGAGACCACCGATATTCCAGCTGCTGGATATTTCTCGGCGATTGGTCATAAACCGAACACCGAAGCGTTTGAACAGTTGGAAATGGATGAGGTCGGCTATCTGATTGCCGATGGTGTGAAAACCAAGTTTGAAGGGGTATATGCGGCGGGCGATGTTTCCGACGCCATTTATCGACAGGCCATTACTGCCGCCGGCACGGGCTGTGCCGCCGCGCTGGAAGCCGAACGCTTCCTCGAAGCACAAGGGGAATAAAAAGGGGGCGCGCGGCGTTCCTTCTTTAATTGTTAACGGGATGTCCCAGGCTTTCGCTCCGGCCTCATTCTTCCAACGCGTGGAATTTTCCAAGGTTTGGAAATCAAAAAGCTCCGTCGTTCGACGGAGCTTTTTATTTTCCCTTGCATCCAGCATGGCAACGGATGGGATTTTCCTTCCGCCCCACTCAAACTCATTTTTCGATCTTCCCGAGATCAGATGGCTTTGCTATGCTCCTCGAATAAGCAATTTTAGATATTAGTCGGGGAGCTTCGGTCGTAAAAAACCATCGCTGAGACCATTTGGATGGAACCCGTTGAACCTGACGCGGTTAATGCCGATGTAGGGAGCTAATAGTAACGCCGATATATGATGCTCATGCGTCTTCGTTCGCATACCGATCAATACGGCTGCTGTTATTCCTATATACATCTGTTTAGGAACTCTTTATGACAGCGAAAAATACAACGCCCATCGTACTCACCATTGCGGGGTCGGATAGCGGCGGCGGCGCAGGCATTCAGGCCGATATCAAAACCATTTCAGCCACTGGTGGCTACGCCTGTTCGGTCATTACCGCTCTGACTTCGCAAAACACGCAAGGGGTTACGGGCATATTTCCGATTCCCGCTGAATTTGTAGAGCAGCAGTTGGATGCCGTTTTTAGCGACCTGAATGTCCAATCCGTCAAAATAGGCATGCTAAGTGATACGGAGGTCATTCAAGCGGTTTGCCACAAACTGACTCAATATAAACCGAAATTGATAGTCCTTGATCCCGTCATGGTGGCAACGAGTGGTGATTTGCTATTGGAAGAATCAGCCATTAGCACCTTGAAGGCTTATTTGTTGCCCTTGGCTGAATTAATTACCCCGAACTTACCGGAAGCGGCCGCGTTAACTGGGGAGCCGGTCCCGCAAACAGAATCCGCAATGAATGCTCTTATCGAAAAACTACGAGCATTGGATACCGCGGCTATTTTACTTAAAGGCGGCCACTTGGAAAAAGAGAACCACAGCACGGATCTTTTGATCACCCCGAATGACGTCGTTGCGTTTTCGAGCAAAAGACTCCAGACAAAAAATACCCACGGCACGGGTTGCACACTCTCTTCTGCCATCGCCAGCTACCTCGCACAAGGCCATGAATTAGAAGAAGCGGTTCGGCTGGCTAAACGGTACATTACCTTGGCAATATCTCATGCGGATGAATTGCAAATCGGCCACGGTCATGGGCCTGTGCATCATTTTTTCCAGGGGCATCAGGCGGTCTCCGGGTCCGCCCCCCTTTCAGAAAATAAAATAAGTGCTGCACCATCTGTTGTTTCGAAACCATGTGGCACGAGAAAATAGTATGGCTGATTCTGTGCTCATTAAGATTATCAACGGTGCTCTGCGTTACAAGGGGGAGGGCCAATATGTTCTGTCGCAGGTGAATATGTCTATTGCCAAGCATCAGTGGACGTCTGTTTTGGGTAAAAGTGGTTGCGGAAAAACATCCTTATTGCGTTTTCTTGCCGGTTTGTTGGATGAAAAAGTAGATTGGTCGGGGAGCGTGGAAACTCCTCTGCAGGGGGATTTGAGTCAGCACGTTGCTTATATGGCCCAACAAGATCTGCTGATGCCTTGGCTCAGTGTCATGGACAATGTTTGCTTACGCTTTAGATTAAGTAATAAAAAGATCACAGAACCAGAAAAGCAACAAGCGACGGCTCTGATTGAACAAGTTGGTCTGTTGGATAAGATTCACCATTTTCCGGAACAACTTTCCGGGGGAATGCGGCAACGTGTTGCGCTGGCCAGAACGCTTATGCAAGACAAGCCCTTGGTGCTAATGGATGAGCCTTTCTCGGCGCTGGATGCCGTAACGCGTTATCAATTACAGAACCTGTCTGTGACGCTACTGCAAAATAAAACGATTGTATTAATCACTCACGACCCCCAGGAAGCCCTGCGATTAAGTAGCAAGATTTACCTCATGCATGGGCAACCTGCGCAGTGCCACTCGTTCCCGGTGCCGACCATGGACGTGCCTCGGCGATTAAGCGGGGAAATTGCGCAATTGCAACAGCAACTCATTGAACAGTTGGGGAAAAACCATGCCTCCTCGTAACCCCTTCACGCGCTCGGCTCAATCTGCCGAAGTTAAACCTCGGAAAATAGGTAGTAGCCTTCTTCAAGGCGTGATCACGGTGATCGTGATCTTGGCGATATGGCAATGCATTGTCATCTTTTTTAAAATGCCATCGTTTATTCTCCCGTCCCCCGGAGCCGTGCTGCAAAAACTCGTGCAACGAGCCGACGTGCTGGTCTTCCATGCCTGGGTAACCATGCAAGAAATTCTGTTAGGTCTGCTGTTGGGACTCACGATGGGATTATTTTTTGCGTTGCAGATGCTCTTATTTAAACCGCTTAAACGCTGGCTTTTGCCGATACTCATCGCGAGTCAAGCGATTCCCGTTTTTGCCATTGCACCCATTTTAATGCTCTGGCTTGGCTATGGTATCGCTTCAAAAGTGGTGATGGCAGCATTGATCATCTTCTTCCCCGTCACCACGTGCTGCTATGATGGCCTTCGGTCTACCCCCACCGGCTACCTCGACTTGGCCCAAACGATGTCGGCTTCTCGCTGGCAAACCTTGAGGCATATTCGTCTGCCGGCCGCCTTGCCCACGCTGGCTTCCGGAATTCGTGTTGCTGTCGTGGTGGCCCCCATCGGGGCTGTGGTTGGCGAATGGGTCGGCTCAAGCGCGGGTTTAGGCTATTTAATGTTGCAAGCGAATGCGCGAATGATGATAGATGAGATGTTTGCGGCGCTATTTATTTTGGCGCTATTTTCAATCTCACTTTATTTCATGACCGATCAATGTTTAAAACGAGCGATCCATTGGCGTCTCTAAAACTCAACTCATCCTATCTTTAAGGAGAAATAATGAACAACCGGATTAAAAAAGGGTGTGTCACCCTTCTGCTTAGTGTCCTTTCACTTTCTGCATGTGCACAAAACAAGCGTGTCACCTTAATGCTGGATTGGTTCGTGAATCCGAATCATGGCCCCATTATCGTCGCATTGCAACAGGGCTACTTTGATGAGCAAGGATTGACTGTTAAGATCCAAGAACCTGCCGATCCCAGTTTGCCTGCAAAATTAGTGGCTGCAAATAAAGTGGATTTGGCGATTTCGTATCAGACCAGCTTAACCATTGATGTGGCCGCAAAGCTGCCGCTTATTCGTGCCTCTACGTTGATTTCAACTCCCTTGAATACCATGATGGTCTTGGACAATGGTAAAATTAATACGCTGGCCGATCTCAAAGGTAAAAAAATTGGTATTGCCATTGCGGGTAACGAAGAAGCCATCATCGGCACCATGCTCCAAACGGCGGGCGTTAACTATTCGGACGTTGAAATCATTCATGTTGGTTGGGCGCTCTCGTCGGCTTTGGCCTCCGGGAAAGTGGATGCCATTTGGGGGGGATTTCGTAACTTCGAGTCCAATCAACTTGCGATTGAAGGCTATCCGTCGAAAGCGTTTTATCCGGAAGAACACGGAGTTCCAATGTATGACGAATTAGTCGTTGTCGCGAACGCCGATCATTACGATGCTGACGCCATCGGTAAATTTAATAAAGCCATTGAGAAAGCGACCGCCTATATTCTGAATCATCCTAAAAAAGCGTGGACGATTTTTGTTTCATACTCTCCGGACACATTAGATAACGAACTGAACCAGCGAGCATGGCGCGATACGCTCACCCGATTTGACCTCCGGCCTGCTGCGGTTGACCTGAAACGGTACGATGAGTTCACCCAGTTCTTATTTGACCATAAAGTGATCCCTTTTAAGCCAAAATCGGGCGATTTTGTTCCAACACTTTAGTCCCAGAGGCATTCAATGAACCATAACGATCTCATCAATGAGTGCCAGGATGACTGGGATGCCTATACACAGCATCGTTTCATTAAACAGCTGGCGCTCGGAACGCTCAACGAACAGGCTTTCCTGCATTATCTAAAACAAGATTTCCTATTTTTAAAGCAGTACGCCCGTGCCTATGCCTTGGCGATTTATAAAGCGAGAACCTTGGCGGAAATGCGAATGGCACTCCCCGGCGTTCAAGCGCTCCTCAGCAGCGAAATAGCACACCATGTTGATTACTGCAAAAACTGGGGACTCCGTGAGGCGGATATGGAAGCCGAGCAAGAGGCTTTTGGAACCGTTGCTTACACGCGCTATGTATTAGATGCCGGAATGATGGGGGATCTGGCGGATCTTTATGTGGCACTCGCTCCCTGCGCTTTAGGATATGCTGAAATTGGTAGGAACCTTTTGGGCGATTCCCAGACTCTGTTCGACACGAATCCCTACAGAAGTTGGATTGAACTCTACAGTGGCGATGAATTTCAATCGTGTGCACGGCAAAGTGCGCAACAGTTAGATGAGCTGTTGGAGGAAATATCCATAGACAGTAAACGAGGGCAGCATGTGTGCAAGGTGTTTAAAACTGCAACTCGCATGGAAATCGCATTTTGGCAACAAGGGTTAGACGCGGCCGTTTAAGGAAGGGAATGGACTTATGATCGACTTAACGCAGAAAAAAGAACGGATCATTGCATTACTGAATGCCGTGAGAGAACAGAAACCACTTGTGGTTAATATCACGAACTACGTGGTCATGAATAACACCGCCAACGCATTGCTTGCGATGGGCGCTTCACCCCTTATGGCGCACAGCCAACAAGAAATGGCTGAAATGATGCGTTTTTCAGGTGCTTTGGTGATCAATATTGGCACGCTAGACAGTGTGTGGATTCCTCGTATGGAGTATGCCGTTGAGCAAGCAAACGCCAATGGTAAAACGATTGTACTCGATCCCGTCGGTTGTGGTGCAAGTGATTTGAGAACGAAGACCGCCAGAAAAATCGTGCAGTTAGCCGATAAACTCATTGTGCGAGGCAATGCCTCGGAGATCATGGCGCTGGCAGGCGAACAAGCGCAACGTAAAGGGGTAGATGCTTTAGACGCGAGTGAGTCGGCTTTGAATTGTGCCAAATTTTTAGCAAATAATGCGTCGTGTAGTGTGGTCATTTCGGGGGCAACGGATTATGTCGTTACCGAAACGGACGTCAGTCAGCTTCGCAATGGGGATGAAATGATGCCCTATGTCACAGGAATGGGGTGTACTCATACTGCACTCATCGGTGCATTTGCCGCCCTGGGCGATGACTCGGGGTTAGCCGCCACGGCCGTGCTGGGGGTGGCCGGAGAAATGGCCGCTGAAAAATCAGCAGGACCCGGTTCCTTGCAAGTGAACTTGCTCGATACGCTTTACCAATTGGACGGCGCGACCCTGCTGGCGAGACTGAAACTCGCTTAACCCAAGTGAATGAACGGATCGTGCGCCGATTATAAAAAAAGCCGCGATCTCTTAACGAAGGGCAATGAATGAATCCTTATTCCCTCTATTTAGTCACGGATGATCAACAAGAGTTGGAAACCTTGCAGTTTGTCGTCAGAGCGGCCGTTAAAGGGGGCGTGACTGCGGTTCAGATTCGAGAGAAGCATCACGATGTGCAAACGTTCATGGAGCGAGCACTCGCCGTGAAAGAAATCCTCAAAGGAACGAAGGTGCCTTTGATTATTAATGACCGCGTCGATGTTGCTTTAGCGGTTCAGGCAGACGGCGTCCATCTGGGCCAAAATGATATGCCACCCACCATTGCCCGCCGGTTGGTCGGCGATAAGATGCTCCTTGGCTGGTCGGTTGAAAATGAAACCCAGCTGCAAGAATCCCAACATTTACCCATCGACTACATTGGACTGAGTGCCATTTTTGCTACACCTACTAAAACCAATATTATTAAACAATGGGGATTAGAAGGGCTGAGGCACGCGGTTCAATACAGTAAATTGCCGGTCATTGCTATTGGGGGCATTAATGAGTCGACGATTCAGGATGTCGCGAAGACCCAGGTTGCCGGGGTCGCTCTGGTTTCCGCGATTTGTCAGTCCAACGATCCTGAACTGGCGAGTAAGCATTTTTGGGAATTGATGACCCAGAGTACGCACCGCTAACTAAATAGACCCTTGTGGTGAGAGCGGTTATTGAGGGGAGAATCCTTTGCCGTATCGGCCCTTAATGTCAGTTCAATACGGCACAGCCCGTGCGTCAACGAAAAGGGTTCCCCCGCGCCCCTTCCCATCCATTCGAAATAAGAGCCGCTGATTTTGTTAAAGAATCGGAACCCCGAAGGGGAGAGATGAGGAAAATAGACCTCATCCAATGGGTTGAAATGGAAAGCAGGTAGAAAATGCTCCATTTATGACTTAAACTTCCGTTTTGTTTATTTCGGATGCTTTTTATGGGTTAATATGTGCGGGAACCGAAGCTTCTATGCGGAAGATGGCGGGGAAGCTGATGAAGAGGAGTGTGGGCGGTCGGCTCGCTTTTTATTTTTGCGTTTTCTGGGTTCTAAATTTGATCATGCGCGGCCTTGGTGTTATTTTTCTGATTAAATTCGGGTCTATATTTTGGGTTTTGCATCTGATTGGTTAAAAATGTTGACAAAATTTGGGTATGTTTTACAGTTTGGATCGATTTGGAGGCAGAATTATGTTAAATAAAGTGATGGAAGGTGGCCAGGCGATTATCCGATGCCTGGAGAATGAGGGCGTTGAATATATATTCGGCTACTCCGGTGGAGCGGCGATTCCAATTTTTGATGCGCTGGTTACCACCAAGACTAAAATTAAGTTTATTCTGGCGCGCCATGAGCAGGGGGCCACGCATATGGCCGATGGCTATGCGCGAGCAACTGGAAAACCGGCCGTTGTGCTGGTGACCAGTGGCCCTGGAGCAACCAATACGCTGACGGGCATCATTACCGCGAACATGGATTCGATTCCGATGATTATTATTACGGGTCAGTCGGTGTCGTGGATGCTGGGTAAAGATGCCTTCCAAGAGGCGGATATTTTCGGCATTACCATGCCGGTAGTGAAGCACTCTTATCTGGTTAAGGATGCAAACGAGATCCCGCGCATCACCCGCGAAGCATTTCATATTGCAACCACGGGGCGTCCGGGCCCCGTTCTGATTGATATTCCGAAGGACATCAGTGCCGGCCCTTGTACGGCCGATCTGCATGCCGAAATGGATCTGCCGGGATACAGCACGGATTATCCGGTCGATAAGGACAAGATTCTCGAGATTGCGGAAGCAATTTCAAAGGCCAAACGCCCGCTTATTCTGGCAGGGCATGGGGCCATGATTTCAGGGGCCGACCCGACGCTGTTGGCGTTGGCCGAAAAGGCGCAGATTCCGGTGACGACTACCTTGCTGGGCAAGGGTGTTTTCCCTGAAACACATGCGCTGGCCTTGGGTATGCTGGGCATGCACGGAACTGCATATGCCAATAAGGCCATTTGCGAGTGCGACCTCCTGTTGAATGTCGGCTCGCGGTTTGACGACCGTATTTTAGGCAACCCAGCTCAATTCTGTAAAGACGCCACGATTATCCATATCGACATTGATGATGCCGAGATCGGAAAAATGATCATGCCGCAGATTACCTGTGTGGCAGATGCCAAAACGGCGCTCGACGAGCTGATTAAACACGTTCCCGTTTTGGAAACCACGGCGTGGCTGAAGACGTTGGATGGATATAAAACAAAGTATCCGCTGAAATTTAAGCGCCAGGGCAGCCTGAAAATGCAGCATATTATTGATGAGTTTTATAAACTCACGAAAGGCGAAGCCTGCGTGGCGACCGACGTGGGGCAGCACCAGATGTGGGCTGCTCAGTTCTATAAGAACGACCGTCGCCACAATTGGCTCAGCTCTGGTGGAGCAGGAACCATGGGCGTGGGGCTGCCGTACATCATTGGTGCCGCCTTTGGTCGGCCTAATGACACGCACATCTGCTTCGTTGGCGATGGCGGCTTTCAGATGACGTTCTGTGAGCTGGCGACTGCTGCCTTGCATAAATTGCCGATTAAGATTGTTGTATTGAACAACCACTACCTCGGGATGGTTCGTCAGTGGCAGGAGCTGTTCTATGATGGCCGTACGAGCGGGGTGGATTTGGAAGGAAATCCAGATTTCGTGAAGCTGGCGGAATCGTTCGGGATTAAAGGCTTTAACCTGCGCCGCCCAGGCGATGTGAAGCGCGTGTTGCAGAATGCGCTGGAATATAACGATGGTCCGTGCCTGATTAACTGCGAAGTTGAAAAGACGGATAATGTATTCCCGATGGTACCTGCTGGGGCTCCATTAGAAGAGATGCTCATTGAGCCGCCGACGACCAAACTGGCCAAACCAACGGGTTCCACTTAATCGAGGAAAAATATGATGCTGAATTCAGATAAATCCATGCACACCTTGAGTGTTTATGTTTCGAACAAACCCGGCGCCCTTGCGCGAATTGCACAGGTATTTTCTCGGCGGGGTTTCAATATCGAATCGCTGGTGGTGTCGCCTGCGGTGGATGGGAATTTTTCAAGAATGACCATCAGCTGCAGTGGCGATTCAACGGGACTTGATCAGATTATTAAACAGCTATCAAAGCTCATTGATGTGCTGCGCTGTATTGATCACACCTTCGATAAGTCGGTGGTGAAAGAGATGGGGCTCATCAAGATTGCGGTGGATAGCGAGGGTCGTTCCGAGGCCCTTCAAATTGCCGAGCACTACGGCTGCAAGACGGTGGACCTTACCCCAGAATCGATGATCCTTCAGGTGATTGGAAATCCGAGCAAGATCGATGCGCTGGAGGAAATGATTGCCAAGTTCAAGATTATCGAGCTGGTTCGCACCGGTAAAGTTGTGATGAGCCGCGGCGAGCAGATGACTTAGTTTCCACGGGTTGGAACGGAGGCTTAAAGCCGGCCGAAATGGTCGGTTTTTTGTTTGCCCAGAAAGCCCACTCGCCCCATTGCTTGAACGAGTGGATATGCGCGGGTCATGAATGGGTTTAGCATTGCGAGCGGATCAGCGGGGGGAATCATTCTCGGGTCCGCTGGGATTGTTTTCAATGATTGGAAATGACGGAGGGCGGAACTTCCAGGCTGTGGTCCTCTTGCATGAGGGTCACTTGTTCGCTGGTGATATGGTACCGGTTATCGGTCCCCTTGTTGGTGGGGCACCCGACCAGATGAATCAACTCTTTCATGAGATATTTCAGGTGCTCGCCACTCTTGGTCGAGAGGTTCAGTAGATCGCGCTGGTCTTCGGTTATTTCGCCAACAAATCCCTTCAGCATCATTTCGAGCGATGCGGTAATGGCGGTGAGAGGCTGCATGAGTTCTTGAGCCACTTCAGCCAGAGCGGCCAGTAAATCGTCCTGCTCCATATTGCGTCCATGCCCCCCAATCGTTCCCCCTTTATGTTCGGTGAGTTGCTTCGATAGGGAGGCCAATTTCTTGGTGGTGGAGCGGGTGGTATGGCCGAGATTCTCATTGGCCTGACCCATGAGATCTTTAACGGTTTCACCATCGGAATGATTCGGCTTTATCAGGTTCTCAAGCCGTTCGAATACCCGGGTTAAAGAGGTTAGCCCTTTTTTTATTTTGCTGGAGTTTCTATGACTCTCGATAATGATTTTTTTCCACTCATTGGTGGGGAAATGGGTATGATTCAATAGATCCTCGGCCCTATCCACTCCGTGGGATTGAACGAAGGCCTGCAACTTTTCCTTGTTCTGTTCGATCCCCTTACGGCACTCCATATAGTCTAACGCAGATTGTTCAAAATCAAGACTGGCATCCATTTCTCGGACGGCCTGCACGATTTGGCGCTCCAACCCTGGAGCAGTTGCAAGGTCATGCAGGGTGTCGAGGAGATTTTCTTTCAGCATAAATAGCAATTTTCGGAGGTCAGCTTTTCCCGCCGAGGTTTGAAATGCAGGGTTCTTGTTGATTCCGTCAAAGATGCGGCAAAGACAGCTCAAGATCAGGTCGCCGAGTGATTCGCCGGATAAATCGGATGCTGCTTGCGGCAGGGAGGCGGATTCTATGATTATTTTACAAAGGCGTTCGGGGTCTGAGGCGAGATTGGTCAGTGCTTCGCGGAGCGCATTGTTCCGATCCGTATCCCCGTTGAGGAAGGCAGAAATCTGCTCGGTGTGTATCGGGGAAGAGCCCGGGTCTGCGCCCGCTTTATGTTCATCATCTCGAATCGCGCGGCCGGTCTTCGCGAGGTCGTCGAATGATTTTTGGTCGGTTGCCGCGGGCTGCCCATCAGGTGCCGCCGTATCTTCGGCAGATGTGGTGGGAATATGCTGCAGATTGGCTTTGGAGAGGAAGGAATTAAATGCGTCGGTATCTTTGCAGGACAGTAACTTAACAAGCTGAAGGAGTTCGTCATGCGTAATTGAATTCTCAATCATGAGAGAGGTAATGTGTAAGTGGGTGAGTCTGCGCTCGAGTGATTTTAAAAGTGTGCCGCGTGTTGTAACCGCATCTTCATCAATGGTCATGACCATATGGAACGAGCCAATAATGATTTTGGACCGCGTGGTGAAGAGTGCTTTAAATGCAATATCCGCCGTGGAGGAGGCCGCTTCGACCGCCGGATGCTGCTGGCCATAGATCGATGAAATATTAATGGCTCGGCTTAATTCATTCAGACCATGAATGATGGATTCATCTTCGATGGGCTTAAATGGCGGGCTTGAATGACGTGGTTGCATAGTGATCTCGTGGTTTCGTTCATCAAATAGAAGCACGAAACATGCCTGAGTATGAGAAATGCAGTTGCCCCATTTTTTTAATAGATGTGATGACGCCGGCAACCCGATGGACGAAATGCGGAATGCGAAGTTAAATCATGCCTGTACAGCGGGATTAATTTGCGCGATAAAAAAACGCATTCCCCCTAAATGAAGAGGGGAAATGCGATATGGTCTTGAAACTAATTTTGTTTATTTTTTGGATGGAACTGAAGTTTATTTCCCAGTTCGTTTCAGGATGAATCCTGTCCGGGCGGGAATGTAGATGGAAATCTGATTCCGGTCGTTTTCACCATCGTGAAACGAAAAACTCTGGAATTGCTGTAGGCCCTGCACGATATCATGGCCTCCAAATTCGGGAGCATCGGTGTTGAGGACCATCTCATATTTCCCCGGGGAGACATCCACGGGATAGTCTGCAAACGATTTAGATGGATGGAAGTTCAGGATGAACACGAAGTCTCCCCGCTCAAAGGCCATCATTTTGTCGCCTTCATTAATGAGTCGGAAGAGGGGCGATGCGTGGCCGATGGTCTGATGGTCACGAACGAGCTGGACCACCCGCTGGTCAAAATCAGCGAGGACGTGGAATTTCAGGGCGGGATCATCTCTCAGGTTCCACTGCCGGCGGGCATATTGGTAGGACCAGTTATTTCCTTCGCGAGGAAAATCAATCCATTCTGGATGACCAAATTCATTGCCCATAAAGTTCAGGTATCCGTGCCCCGCGGCCCCGATGGTTGCGAGTCGTGCCATCTTATGCAGCGCAATCCCGCGGTCAACCACGAGGTTTTTGGCATCCCGATGCATATGGTGATACATCTCTTGATCGATCAGCTCAAAAATAAAGGTCTTTCCGCCGACTAGCGCTTGATCGTGCGATTCAACATAGCTAATCACCTGTTCCTCGGCGCGGTGGTGGCTTAATTCATGATAGAGCCCGTTCATATTCCACTCTTCATCGGGGGTGTCGTTGGCCAGTTTGAACCACAGATCGGGTACACCCATTGCGAGGCGGTAGTCGAATCCGAAACCGCCGTCATCGCTGGGAGCGGCCAGGCCGGGCATGCCGCTGACATCTTCAGCAATGGTGATGGCGGCGGGCCGGACTTCGTGGATCAGTTTGTTGGCGAGCGCAAGATAGGCGACCGCATCATCATCAACTGAGCCATCGAAATAGCAGGAATAGTTGGAGAAGGAGGTGCCGAGTCCGCGATGGTGGTACAGCATGCTGGTTACGCCATCGAAGCGGTAGCCATCGAAGTTGAATTCGTCGAGCCAGTAGCGGGCATTCGAGAGTAGGAAGTGCAAAACTTCCGGTTTCCCATAATCAAAACAACGGGAATCCCACGCATCATGATCCCCGCGGTTGCCATCGTGGAAATACTGATAAGGCGTTCCATCAAAACGCGACAGCCCTTCAATCTCATTTTTAACCGAATGCGAATGGACCAGATCCATAATCACAGCCAAGCCCGCTTCATGGCAGGCATCAATAAGTTCCTTCAGTTCGGCCGGTGTGCCGAATCGGGACGAACAGGCGAAAAAGTTGGACACATGATAGCCGAACGATCCGTAATAGGGATGTTCCATAATGCCCATCAACTGAATGGTATTATAGCCCATCTCAATAATGCGCGGCAGGATCTTTTCTTTGTACTCCAGATACGAACCGACTTTCGCCTCTTGCTGAGCCATACCAATGTGCGATTCATAGATGAGCGGAGCATCAATGGGTTGGGCGGGATGCGGGAATTTCCATTGATAGGGAATTTTCGGGTGCCAGACCTGCGCCGTGAAAATGTGGGTGCTGGCGTCCTGTACCGAGCGGCGTGTGTAAGCTGGCAGCCGTTCGCCTTCGCCACCGGGCCAGTACATCTTCAATTTATAAAGTTGCTCATGCTTAATCCGGTCGCCTGGCAGTTCAATTTCCCAAACGCCGTCGCCATCGCCGTAATTTAGTGCAAACTCGTCGAGCTGTTCCCAATTGGAAAAATCGCCGACCAGATAAATGGCCGTTGCATTCGGGGCCCACTCGCGGAAAGTCCATTTATCATCCCGAAAGTGCATTCCGAAATATTCATGTGCATTGGCAAATTCGTTCAGCGAGATCGTCCCGCCTGTAATTCGCTTCTCCACGTAGTTAATGTGGTCGGCACGTTGCTGGAGCTGGCCAAGAAAAGGTTCCAGCCAGGGGTCTTGGGAAAGTTTTTTGAGCTTGGGATCTCTCATTAAATGTCCTAGTTCGCTTTTTCAAACACTTCATCGACCAACGGGCGATTGAGCATTTTCTGATAAATATCAATGTAAGCCTGAGCGGTTACTTCGTGATTAAAGCGTTCTTTGCTCTCCTGCATCACCCGGCCAATATGTGTGCCGCGGGTATGCTCATCCAGGGCATAGAACTCCATGGCCTGATCAATGGCCCAAGCGAGTCCTGCGCTATCGTAATCCTCGAAAAGAAAGCCGTTTCCGGTTCCATTTTTAATGTCCATTGGGCGGATCGAATCGTGTAGGCCGCCTGTGTCGCGCACAATGGGAAGCGATCCGTAAATCGCACTGGTCATCTGTGGCAGACCGCAGGGTTCAAAGCGTGAAGGCATCAGCATAAAGTCGGACGCCGCAAAGCCAATGTGAGAAAGGCACTCGTCGAAATCACAAACCGCAACCCGTTGATACAGATCGTGTGTCGCCACAATATCGTGGAAGATTTGTTGGAAACTGCCATTGGCCACGAAGACGATTTGAAGATGACGGTCCCAATATTTATGGACCACTTCATATAATATTTCGGCGACCAATTGGCATCCTTTTTGAATGGGATCCAGACGCGAGGGCCAGAACAGCACGGGGGCATCGGCATTCACCTCAAGGCCGAGGCGTTCCTGCAACCAAATCTTATTTTTTCGTTTGGCATCGTAGTGGTCCGGCACGCCGTATTGCTGAATGAGGCACGCATCGGTTTCGGGATCGCACGACGCGTCGGGTGAATTCAAGATGCCCGATGCACACCCCGCATGGAACTTGCTTGCCACTTCCCACTGAATATTACTGGGCACAAAATCATGTTCGTTATCAACGATCTCTTTCATAAAGGTCGGGCTGACCGTGTTGATGAAATGCGAAGAGAAAATCCCGCTACAGAGAAAGTCTACCGGATTATTGGTATTGCGCGCTTCAAAATAGTTTTCTGAGGGCCATCCGTAGTACAGATTGCTCCAGAATTCGGCCGAATCAATGCCGCGGTCTTCAATGTGCGCTAATGTGGTTTTCACCGTGTGAATATTGTGGAAAGTAAAGAGGCTTGGAATGCCCATCATGCGGGCTTCCGCAGGAATCAGGCCGGTCATCCAATCATTGCAGTGGATCAGATCGGGCTTAACCGTTGGGATAATGTTGTTGATGACTTCTCGCTGGAAGGCGAGGGCCGTTTTTAGGTCCGTTTCGGCCGAGTTGCTATACACTTGATCCTGATAATAGAAGATGCGGTCTTCGGCCAGATGAATTCGATCGTCCGGCAGTTTGCTCTTATAAATCAGTAGTTCATCATCAATAAACTCGCCGATGTCCACATGAAACATTTTTCGGTAGTGGGGCAGGGCCACATGAACGTCGGCTCCCAGTTCATAAAGCGCCGAAACCAAGGAGGCTGAAACATCTGCCAATCCGCCTGCTTTGGCGGAAAGTTTGTTGGTCATATTGCCCATACCATCGGGCAGATAGGTTATTTCAGGGGTAACAATTAAAATCCGCGGTGATCGGGATTTCCTAGCAGCCGTTTTTTTTGTGACGGTTTTCTTCGCAGTACTCGTGTTCCTTACCATACGTAAATGCCCCCATTAACTGTATGTTAGAAATGAAATAGAAAATACTCGATTCTTGCAAGAACATTGTTAGCTCTTTAACTGCTTGACGACGCGGTAAAGTTCAGTTACTCCCCAAGCCTGCGCACCGCAACCGCGTTGGATATGCGGTGTGTTGCCATCAATCACTTCCGGGCTTTGGCGGAGGCAACCGTGGTTCAGCACGTCCGATGCGCTCCCCAGGATGGCTAGAGCCGTTGCTTTGGCCGATTCGCCATAAACCATCACCAAGGCTTCCGCATACGAGGGGAAGGGCCACGTCCAAGCCGTTCCGTTGTGATAGGCCGGTTTTCGGCGCGAATCTTCATCGCCGGTATACTGGCCCCAATAGGGGCGTTGTGGATCGTTGAGCAGGTGTCCGTCATTATACACCGGGCAGGGGTGTTGCACCGGGCGATCGGCCAGACTCCGGATCGCCCCCGGAATCAGCAGTTGCTCGCACGCTTCGATAATATGTTTGCACAGGTCGGAGTCGGTTATGGCACCGAGCGTCACCGCCAAGAGTTGGTTTGAGCGCAACGCATCGTCCACGGTCGCTTCGTGCGCGCCGGTGCCCGGCACACAGGTCAGACAATCAGCCAGATAGGTGAAATCGTCTGTTTCCACCCGAAAGAGCTCGCCGATGGACTGCTCCACCTGTTGCGCCAGCATCTTCCAATCGTTGGACGTATCGATTGGGATCAGCATGTTCAGGGCATATTTCCACATCGCCTGAATCTCAATGGGATAGCCCTGGCGCGGGGTGCCGGCGGGATAGTTTGTGTCCATCCAGGTGTAATGCGAAGGGCTGAAGATCAGGCCAGAGTTGGCATCAAAGGCAATGCCATTTTCGGTTCCGGCAAGGAGTCCATTGGCCAGTGCCACCAACACTTCGTTCACCGTGCGGCCATCGCCGCAGTCCGCGTTCAGCAACTTCTGATTGCCCTGCGCCTTCATCAATTCATCGCAGGCCACATAAAGCCAGAGCGGAGCATCGGAGGTTTCGCGGTTATTGTCGTCGTTGCCGCGGATCATATTTGGAATGGTTCCCCCTTTTTCATATTTGGCAAACTGCAACAGAATATCCTGCGCCTCGTCCAGCAGACCCGCCGCAATGATGCCGCGCAGGCAGATCAGCGTGTCGCGGCCCCAGTCGAGAAACCAGGGATAGCCGGCAATCACGGTCTGGAAATCATCGCGCTTCACAATAAATTGCTTCATCGCCAGCTTCATGGCCGATTCAATCGAGAGGGCATCCTCTTTCACCGCCAACGTTGGTTTTTCAAAGGATGGAACCTCATTCACGGCGGCGATCAACTCGACGGTCTGTTTGCCTTTCAGTTCCACCTTGAAATAGCCCGGGCTGAACAGATCGGATGCCCCATCGATCCCGCGCGCCTGATCCACCGGATGGCCGATCATATAATACCACTCCGGCTCGGCGTGATACGTGCCGCCTTTTAGGGAAACCTTAAGCTGGCGGTCATGGGCCGGTGCAAACGTGTATCCATTTTCGGAAGCTTGAATGGCGTTCGGCCAATGATCCTGTGGGCCGTTCATGGCCTTGGTGACTTCATGGTTGTTGCGGTCTTCAATATCCGTCCGAAGCACCAGCGTAATCGGTAGCTGGTTCGCAAGGTGTTCGGGATTGTTGGATGCATCGCCCCGCACAAAACTCATTTTGATGGCATTGGTGTCGGGGTGCAGTTGCAGGGTCACTTTCAGCGGGATCAACTGGCCTTCGCCCACTGGCACCGCAAAGTCCCAGATCACCGTGCCGTCGTCGGCCACCGAGAACTGCTGCTGGCAATGCAACGACAGTTCGTTGGAATAATCGCGGCAAACCACCCAAGCGCGGCAGCGCGTGAGTAGGGTATGCCGATCCACGGGCACTTCGGGGTGGAGGTTGGCAATCAGCAGACCATCGTATTTGCTGCGTACTTCCGCCCAGCCCACCCGCACTTGCGACAGAGCACCGTGCTGATTGGTGCAGACCGCATAGCGATTGCGGTCGTGAGTTTCCCCCGCCAGACAGGTGGTAATAACGGTGGCGTTCTCCTCTTCGCAGAGTTGCATGATCGGCGCATCCACATGGCGGATTTCGTCTTCAAAGACCGTCAGTTTTAGGGTGAGAATCTGGTGGGTATTCGGCGTTTCCAAGGGTTGGAAAAGGGCAAATGTGTTGCCATCGGCTTGTGCAACCGACTTTTCGTGCGCCAGCGTTTCGTGCTCCGCATTCTTTAGTTCGGCAATCAGACCGATCGGAGCCTTCACCAGCAGGAAATGGTTCGGCGGCAGGAGAACCGTGCGGTTCATATCCTGTGGCCATTGCCACGTGGTCACCACCGGTGCTCCGCCAGCCAGTGCTTCGCAGAGGCCCTTGGGATCGTTCCTGAAACGGGCCACATTGAAGGCGTCCAAGGCCTGGAAATGGTTGAACACATCCATTGCTTTGGCTTTCAACAGCTGGACCGTGCTGGCATCGCCCCCCGTGAACGGCGTTTCCAGGGTTTGGAAAAGGCGGTTGGTCCAATCGGGATCATCGGTCAGGCAGAGCACTTCGCCGGCTTTGAGCGAGTAGGTGCTGTGGTGGTGTTCCACCGGGGTGCCCAAAAGCAAATCTGTTTTGAAATTGTTGAAGTCGCCGTTCCATTCCACATCGCCGTTCGCCTCGTGGTTCAGATTGGCCAGCACCAACAGACGATGTTTTCCCGAGGCGTCGGTTCGCAGAATGGCCGCGGAGTTGTGATAGTGGTTCGTGATCAGTTCCACGGTTCCGCCGGCATGAAAAGAGGGGTGTATTTCTAGGATGGCATGAATCCGGCGGAGCCAGTCGACCATATTGGTTTCCGCGCCCCAGTTGAGCGAATGCGCATTGTGCACATTGATCTGTTGCTCCGCATACCATTCAACGCCGTTGGCAAAACCAAATGCGCCATGGTGTGTGGTTAGTGCGCAAAAGGCCGTCCGCAATCGGGCGAAGGTGTGCGAGGTGGCGGCCAGTCGTGCGTTGTCATGCGTCTCGGCAAAATGAACCAGATTGCCTTTAGTTTCGGAAATGTGGATGGATTCGGGCAAACATCCTTCGACCTGTCCTTGATCAAAGCTCTGGAAAATTTCAGAATAGGCCCAGTTCATGCCGGAGTTGGCCAAGAGGTTTTCGGTGATGTGTTTATGGCCGCCGAGTCCTTCGAGCATGAAAATTGCATCGGGATATTCCATGCGCACCTTGGCAATCACATACTGCCAAGCTTCGAAGGGAACCATATAGCCCGCATCGCAGCGGAACCCATCCACGCCTTTGCGGCACCAGAAAAGAAAGACCTCGGCCATATGTAACCAAAGATCGCGGTGTTCGTGGTTCAGTTCCACTAAATCGGACCACTCCACTCCCCAGGCGCCTGGCGATTTAAAGGTGCCATCCTCTTTCCGCGCGAACCATTCCGGGTGTTGGATCTGCAGGGAAGATGCCCAGCCGGTGTGGTTAATCGGCATATCGAGATAAAGGCGGGCATTGCGCTTATGCACTTCATCTACCAATTCTTGGAATTGCTCCAGCGGGGTGGTTAGTTTGTCGCACTCCGCATGCGCCGGATCCACATCAAAAAGATCCAACACGCAAAAGGCCCCGCCAAAACGGCCCATGCGGCCAAAGGTGGTTGGGGTGGGATGAATTGGCAACAGCTGAATGATTTTGCAACGCAGATGGCTGACCATAAAATCGAGCTCGTTAATCACATCGCGGAATTTTCCCGACTTAGGAATAACGGTATAGCCCGCATCATCCAACTGTTTGATCGCATGCTCATCGCTCGGATGAATGGCCCCTTTATACTTGGCCTCACCGAACTGACGCACAAAAGCAGTGTATATTGTGTTGCCGGCACAGGTTTCGGCGGGTTCCACTTTCAACACGGAGTTTCCGCCTTCGGGCCACTGAATCTGGTCGGTATCCTCTTCCATAAAATAGGCTTTCGCCTCGAAACGGCCGACATCGAGCAGCGGAAGGGTCAGGGAAAAGGTATTGCCCTTTTCAACCATTGGAAAGTCATGCCAGTCGCGCGAAAGCGGGGGAAGGCCCTGTTCCGCGTGAGCAATGATTTCGGAGTGGCGCACATGCGCATGGCCAATGTTGGCGCGCAATCGCGCGGTTCCTTTTTTGCCCGTGGTGTTTTCGAGGGTGAAGGTGATGCTGTCGCCGCGAAAATGAATGGTGTGTTCACCCGGAGCTGGACGCTGAATCAAATTGCTCATAAAAAACCTCTTAAATTTTACAACGGTTGGAAACAACGGAAGATTTTATAAAGAGTATCGTTTCCAATGTCTGGAAAAAAAGGCGGCGAGTTTTGAATTTAGGGATCTCGGCCATTCCATGTTGAGTGTCGCCAGCACACCGCTCATCGGTCGGGTTAAACGAAATTAAGGTTGCGCCTCGTTAAGTCCGGGCCGCATTGCATGATGCTGGACCCTCACCACAATCAGAATGCCCCCCTTTAGGTCTGATTCAGACTGTTTGAGCAGGACGTCGCATGCATCAAATAGTCTCCGGTGGAACTGCTTTCCCGAAATTTAAAACTCACTATATATTTTACTTAATTAAATATTATAAAATGGAGGGGTATATTTTATATATAATTAATATTCGGAGTTGTTAAATAGGTGTGTCCTGCACGGTGGGCGCCGCTTTATGGGCTTAACCAGGAGGGGTTTATGCGGGTGTTATTTCTTTATTGTTAATTTGAAATGCTCGCTGAATGGAAGCTGATGTTTTCTTATATTTGGGGCGTGTTCCGTTCCGTATTGCAGTAAAATATTCCGGATGGTTCTGTTTTTTTGGGTTCGAGAAGGGGATTGTTCTTCAGCTTTTTAGTTGATAAGTTCTCCTTCTTTAAGCATATACGACGTTTTTCCTGGGGGAAATCTATGCGAATTGTGATTATTGGGGCTGGAAATGCGGGACGTCAGTTGGCCAAGCGCTTGTGTGAAGAACGGCACAGTGTGGTGATGGTCGACTGCGATGCTCAGGCGTTGGCTCAGGCGGAAGCTGGGCTGGATATCCTGACGATCTGCGGGCGGGGTTCGAATCCGTGTGTGTTGGCCGAGGCTCAGGTGGAGAAGTCAGATTTGCTGATTGCCGTCACCGATAACGATGAGGTGAATATTCTTTCCTGCTTGTTGGCGAATGCCGCCGGGGTGAAGGGGAAGATTGCCCGGGTAACGAATCCGGCCTTTTTGAGTAGCCCTTCTGGATATGACCTGAAAAAAATGGGCATTGATCTGGTGATCAACCAGAAGCACGAGTGCGCTCGCGAAGTGTTTAATATGCTGCAGATGCCGGGTGCGTTGGAAGCCTTTGATCTGTTTGAAGGCAAGGTGATGGTGGCAGGCTTTATTATTAATGCCATGAGCCCGATGCTCGACCGTACCCCAGCCGAATGCGATCGACTGGACTTGATCCAGAGTGTGCGTGTGATAGCCATTCGTCGTGAAGAGCAGTTGGTGGTGCCGCATGGCAATACGGTCTTTAAACAGAACGATTTGATTTATCTCGTAGGCAAGCGCGCCGACATTGCAAATTTCTTTAAGTGGGTGCAACCGGATATTGAGCCGTTTGAAAAGGTGATTATTGCCGGCGGCGGTGATCTGGGCCTGATGCTCGCCAAGTTTATTGAGACGGAAGTTGATACGGTGGTGCTGGAGCGGGATGAAGAACGTGCCCGTTATTGTTCTACGCAACTCAATAAAGCGCTGATTCTACGGGCCGATGCGCTGACCGAAAGTGCATTGGAAGAATCTGGGCTGCACGATAAAACGGCTTTTGTTGCGCTGACCGGCGACGACGAAGCCAATATTATGAACTGCCTAATGGCCCAGAAAAAGGGGGCCTCGTTTACGGTCACACAGATTACCCGCACCGATTTTATTCCCGTGGTGGAATCGCTCTACCTCGTGAATCGCGTGGTCAGTCCATATATTTCCACATCGAATGCCATTTTACACTGGCTACGCTCCAAAAAGGTTCGGGCGGCTTCGTTGCTGCACAATCTGCCGGGCGAACTGCTGGATGTGGTGATTACGGCCAATCATAAAATGGATGGCCTGCGGATTAAGGAGATTAAGATTCCTTCCACGGCCATCATTGCAACGGTGTTGCGAGAGGGCGAAGTGGTTACGGCCACCGGCGACCTTCAGCTGCTGGCCGAAGATCGTGTGCTGGTCTTCTGCCATCCAGATGCCGTGAAAAAGATCCAGTCCATCTTTCTGTAGAAAGGCCGAGGATGACCGTTCGAATGATGACATACGCAGTACGGATTATGGTTTATGAATAAACGCGCCGTCTTTCATTTGATTTCTTACATGACCCTCGTTATTGGCGTGGCCATGGTTTTCTGTGCCGGCATTTCGCTGGCGTATCAAGAACCGCTGAAGGAGCAACTTGCGCTGGTTTATTCCGGAGTCATTGCCATCGTCTGTGCCGTGGTGGTTGGGGTTTTTACTCGAGGTACGATTAACCTATCGCGGCGCGATGGTTTTGGCATTGTGACCTTCGGCTGGATATCGGCCACCCTTTTCGGTTCGCTACCCTATATTTTTTCCGGTGTAATTGATCATCCCGTTTCGGCGATGTTTGAAACGATGTCGGGGTTCTCCACCACTGGATCCTCGGTGTTGAGTAATCTGGAAGAGATTCCTCGCGGAATTCATTTTTGGCGTGCGCTGACTCATTGGTTCGGGGGCATGGGGGTGCTGGTGCTCTGCGTGGCGATTCTACCCTTTCTTGGAGTGGGCGGCATGCAGATTTATCGCGCGGAAATGCCCGGTCCATCCAAGGATCGCCTCACGCCGCGTATTGCCACCACGGCCAAGTTGCTTTGGGGCGTTTATGCGCTGATGACGCTGATTGAGGCGCTGTTGCTCAAGTATGCCGGGGGAATGGACTGGTTCGATTCATTCTGCCATGCGTTCGGCACCATGGCCACCGGCGGATTTTCCACCCGTTCTGCCAGCATCGGGGCCTATGATAGTGGGATGATCGACGGCATTATCACGGTCTTCATGTTCTTGGCAGGCGTTAACTTTTCGCTCCATTACTATGCCTTAACCGGCAAGCCGCAACGTTATTTTCAGGATCCAGAATTTCGATTTTATACCCTCTTTGTTATTGGGGCAACGCTCTTCCTGACCCTCAATATTTGGGTGGCTGACTGGGGCACTTTTTCCCGCTGTTTTCGAGATGCCGCATTCACGGCCACCTCCATCATTACCACCACGGGGTTCGGAACAGCCGACTTTGACCAATGGCCAAACGCTTCGCGTCTCTTGTTGGTAATCATGATGTTTATCGGCGGTTGTGCCGGCTCAACCGGTGGCGGCATGAAAGTGGTCCGCGTATTCATCATGTTCAAAAAGATGCTGCGCGAACTGAAACTTTTCATGCGTCCCTCCGCGGTGATTCAGATGAAGCTGGGCGGTAAGCCGGTGGAGCAGGAAATTATTTCCCACATCTCAGCGTTCTTCGCCATTTTCATGCTCATCTTTGCCGTTGGCTCGTTCGTTATGACCTTTTTTACGGCGGATCTGGTGACGGCGGTCACCTGTGTGATTGCCTCGCTCGGTAATATTGGTCCGGGCTTGAATGCGGTAGGAATTACCCAAAATTTTGCTGAGATTCCCCCGATGGGCCAGGCGTTCCTCACCTTTCTTATGCTACTCGGGCGTTTAGAGCTCTATACCGTGCTCATCCTCTTCCTGCCCAGCTACTGGAAAAGATAATCGATTAAAAGAAGTAGACGGAAGAACGTGGGCGGAAAGGGCTGGTTGGAATGCGGGGGGCATCAAGCTCGGGGGTGAGGGCGAGCCTTCGATTTTATTTTCTCCAGAATTTCAGATATAGGGGCGTCAACTTAGGCGTTCCTAATAAATGGACCGACCCTGTTGAGATAAAATCTAAATAAGTTCATGCAAGGGCATTGTATATTAAGGGCGAAAAAGCATGGTAACGAGGTTGACGGAGGTTGAGCGGTTGGGTAACCTGCGCGCTCATTTTTAAACAGAAACAGCTGTTTCTAAACCCAAAATAAGGAAAGGTGTTAAACATGGCTACTAAAGTTGGTATTAACGGTTTCGGCCGTATCGGACGTATGGTTTTCCGCGCAGCAGCCGCTCGTGAAGACATTGAAATCGTAGGCATCAACGATCTGCTAGACGTTGACTACCTCGCATACATGCTCAAATACGACTCCGTACACGGTCGTTTCGCAGGTACCGTTGAAGTAAAAGACGGATCCCTCGTTGTAAACGGTTCTGAAATCCGCATCACTGCAGAACGTGATCCAGCAGCCCTCGCTTGGGATGCTATCGGTGCTGAAGTTGTGGTTGAATCCACGGGCTTCTTCCTGACCGACGAAACGGCACGTAAGCACATCGAAGCCGGCGCTAAGAAAGTAGTACTTTCCGCTCCGTCTAAAGATGCTACCCCTATGTTCGTTTGCGGAGTTAACACCGATTCCTATGCAGGACAGGACATTGTTTCCAACGCGTCTTGCACCACGAACTGCCTGGCCCCAGTGGCTAAAGTTCTGAACGACAAGTTCGGCATTGAAAAAGGCCTGATGACTACCATTCATGCTGCGACTGCAACCCAGAAAACGGTTGACGGACCTTCCATGAAAGATTGGCGCGGCGGACGTGGAATTCTGGAAAACATCATTCCTTCCTCCACGGGTGCAGCTAAAGCAGTTGGTAAAGTAATTCCAGAATTGAACGGCAAGCTGACAGGAATGGCGTTCCGCGTTCCTACTTCTGACGTTTCTGTGGTTGACCTGACCGTTAACCTCGCGAAAGAAGCGACCTACGAAGAAATTTGCGCAGCAATGAAAGAAGCTTCTGAAGGATCCATGAAAGGTGTTCTGGGCTACACAGAAGATATGGTTGTTGCAACAGACTTCCGCGACGAAGAATGCACCTCTGTATTCGACGCGAAAGCCGGAATCCAGCTCGACGGCACGTTCGTTAAGGTGGTTTCTTGGTACGACAACGAGTGGGGCTACTCCTGCAAAGTGCTCGACCTGATCAAAGTTATCGTTGGCTAATTGCTAATCGATTCTTCGATTTACGAAAGCGTTCTCCGAAATTTCGGAGGGCGCTTTTTGTTGGTCAGGCAGGG
>JBAHZU010000112.1:0-11154 GCA_037132875.1 Pontiella sp. | reverse complement strand
TTAGGTTTTTATAAGGGCTTGGACGAAATTTTGTTTGAACGCCTTCATGGAATAATCGGTGATGATGCGATTTTGAAGGGATTCCATTGCTGCCTGCGTATGGTTCCGGACCGTGGAAAAGGTGGCCGCTAGAGCGGAGGAATCCTCGGGGGTAAAGGTCCAATCTGCGGGGAGGATTTCGAGCATCCCGTCGCACCGGCTACCCATGACGGGAATTCCACGAGCGAGTGCTTCGAGCATAACGAGGGGAACGCCTTCGTATCGAGAGGGGATGGCGAGCAGATCAATGCGCGCGTAGATGGCTTCCATATTTTCCTGCCAGGGCAAGAGGTTGAAGGTATCATTTCCCTGAATTAGGCGTCTCAGCTTCTGCTCGTCGGGGCCATTTCCAATGAATAGAATTTTACAATTTGAAAACGACTGGGAATGCTGAAGAACGGTTCGCACGAAAAAGTCCTGTTGCTTTTGATTGAATTCAATACGGCCGACGAGGCCTATCGTGAATGCGGATTCGCGCGATGTGCGTTTGGGGGCTGGCGGGCGGGGAATGCCGTTGGGCACCACACAGATCTCCTTTTTAGTGCCGCGTTCTTTTAGCATTTTTTTCATGCTTTCAGAGAGGGTGATGTATCGGTCTGGGCGGTTGAAGAGCGGGTGGTTTTTGAGGTCTCTAAGTGCGCCGAACGTTGCTCCCATATCGGTTAGCCGGTGCGGAATTGCAAGATAGCTGATGCATTCGATTTTTGCTTTAACCGCCGCGTGTATTCCCTTTGTGCATTGAGCGATATCCCCTTGAATACAGAGCACTAAATCGGGCTGGATCGTTTTGAGCCGCGAGGGATCGGCATCCAATATCTGGATGTTTTCGAGGAGGGACAGCCGATTGATCAGGAGTTGGTTTTTTGGATGAATCATGCATACGACGTTAGCCGAGGGGGCGGCCGCGAGCGCCGCGATGCCATGGCAGGCCATAACCTGATGCCCCCCCCCAATTGGGTTGTCGTCGTATACGAGTATTTTCACATGATGGACCTAGAGGTCCGGCAGCGGGCCGAGGCCCAGGTGGATTAGTGGAGTTTTTTCCGGAACGAGTTTTTTGAATTCTGGGGTGTTTCGTATGGCATCAAAACGCTTGTCCGTTCTTAAATGTTCACGAACGGGTTCGCCTCCAATTTCAATGGCTTGCTGCAGAGACGTCCCCATTTCATTGCGTTTGTTGAGGGCCAGCTGAAGGCCTGCAAGGTTAATCCACCCTTGTGGGTCTTTCGGCTTAGCCGCGGTGTATTTCAGCAGGGCTAGTTCGACGAGATCCAGTTGTCGTTTTTTTGCCATATATTGCGCAATGGACATGAGTCCTTCCGGCGGAACTTTATTGGACGTCAGCATATTACGGACCAGAGCTTCTGCATTGTTGCTCTGCCCCATGCTGTATTGAATATTGACCAGTTCCATGACTTCTTGAAGGGTAATGTTACTCGTCGTTTTAAATTTCCGCTGGAGTTCGCTTCGGCGAATGTACATTTTTTTCAGATTTTTAAGATTATTCCTGAAGGCCTCTGCTCGTTCATTTTTAGGGTCTTTTTCGAGGAACTCATCAAAAAGTGCAATGGCTTCGTCGAAGCGGCCCTGTTTAGAGATGAGGTCGGCAAGGCGGAAGTTGGCTTCCGGGCTGAGATCGTACAGAGCCACGGCCTGGCGGAAGGCGGCTTCTGCCTCCTTCGGTTTTCCGCGAGCAGCATAGAGGCCTGCAAGGGAGCTGCGGAGTTTTGAAAATGATTTGCGAGCAACGATGTCCCGAATGAATTTTTCATCATTCAGCAGTCGATCTGCATACCAGTGCCAGAAGACGGTGTCGTTCTTGATGTTCTCCGCCGTCAGTGGAGTTGGCTTATTGTTGATTTTCATGATTAAACCGTGCGGCGTAAGATAGGGATACATCCATGGGAGCACGTAGCTCTCTTCCACATAGAAGGTCCGCTTCGGGGGTAGGCCGGTCTTCGGATCTTTCACGGGATCGTTAAAGACGGCCGCGGAACCAACCGGCCGCGTTTTCTCGTCGGTTTTGGGTTCGGTGAGGTATTGGTTATGATCAAAGATCATCTTGCTGAGAAAGCCGTTGATTTTCATTACACCGGCCACGCCCTGCACCTGAACTTTTCCATCTTCTGTTGTAACACTGGCCCCGGCTTTGATGGTTCCGTTTTTCACGCCCTGGACGTACGTATGAAATGCGCGGTTGGAATCGAGGGGGGATGGGATCCAGATCTGGTCGCCATACAGGTCGCGCATAACATTCATATAGGTGTTGTCGGCGAGTGCATTCTGGGTGATGAGGTACACATCGGTGCGTACTTTGGCGGAGTAGATCATGTAGGTCGGGACAAAGCGTCCCGGATCGGTTCCGCCGAAGAAGATGGCATTGGGTCCCATGGGCTGGGGATAATTTTTGCAGGGATAGGCTGCCCATTGTTTTTGGAATTCCTCTTCATCAGGATACCAGTATTTTAGATCGTCTTTGATGCCTTCTACGCCGCGGAGTTGCCAGTTGCCGAACTGCCAGCCGAAATCGTGGCCATTCTGCTCGGCGCCACCAACCACTTTCTTTTGTTCTGCATTGAAGTAGTTTTTATAAATGAGCGTGCATGGGAGTAGGAGTACGGCTGTGACTCCGAGAATTTTGGTGATCTTATGGTGCCGGACCACGTTCTCGAAAAAGACCATTAGAAATAGGATGCCGTAGCCGATCCAAATTACGTAGATCGCGTGTGATTGAATATATTGAACACGGCCGATGAATAGGCTTTGAATATCGGTTTTCGGATTCTGTAGAATCATGAAAACAAGACCCACGGAAATGAATGCAACCAATGTTATCATGAACCAGCCGCTGCTCAAATTTGATGTGGCGGGTTGGCTCTTGAGTGGGTTGGCTCCGTTTTTATCTTCGTCTTCGCTTCCTTTGAGAATGAGCAGATAGAGCGTGGATCCAAGATCCAGGGCGGCGGCACAGAGGAATAAGGAGAGGGCCAGTTTGGGTAATGTTGCTGCTAGTGTGATCGCGCCAAAGTACAGCGTGTAGGGGATTAGCGTATAGTACGCCCATGAGGAGGGCCGGCCGATGTCCTGAAGCCTTTTCGCGGTGGGTAGCAAAAGGGCGACGGAGTTCACGATCAGGCATGCTTCAATGATGGGGTCATCATTTTCCAGAACCTTAATCAGGAGAAGGCTAGTGACGAGGGTCCAGATGACTTTCCAGTTTAAAAATTCAAAGCGTCCGATGCGGCCTGAAATGCGCCATCGATGCGCTATGTCTTGCCGCAAGATCGGAAAAAATGCGAGGGGGATCAGCCCCAGCAGTGCAATGGGGCCGTAGAACTGGGAACGGAGGTCGGTGAGATAGGTTTCGATTTGTCCAAGGAATTTTAGGGTTAAGACGTCGGCCAGTTTAACCTGCGCATATTGGCCGCGGGTGATGGCGTGCATAAAGCCCTGCCAAGTGCGGGGATAGCCCCAGTTGATTGGGGGATTTTGATCTGAAGAAAAGGCCATGTAGAAATAAAAGCCAAGGCCAATGAACATAACAAGGAACGTTGGGCCCACTATTTTCCCTTTGGGTAATACAAAGGTGGCAAGGGTTGGAATCGCCAGGGCATAAATGGTCCAGATCCAGAACCCCGGTTTAGATGGTCCGGAAATCCACATATAATCGACCATTTCAGCATTGCCGGTGGCCCATTTATTAAAGCCAACCAATAAAAGGTAAAAAGAGCCGGCAATCAAAAAGTCTCGGACCAGATAGGCTTCCTTAATAAACAGACAGGAGATGATACAACCCGCAATGCCCAGAATCTGCAGAATAAGAACTCCGTAATAGATGCCGACGACGGCTAGGAATAGAAACGCGCCTGCGCCTAAAATTCCCCAGAGGTTTTTACGGGAAAAAATATCAAGATCATTAAAAAGAACGGCCGTAGCCATGGCCAAGCCCATGAACATGAGTGTTTGATGATTGGTAATGCCCAGCCCAAAGGTGAATGCGCAGAGGATCAGCCATTTTGATTCGCCGGGTTCTCTGATCCATCGATAGAGAAAGACGAGTACCAACGACTGGAAAAAAATGTTCAACGAATAGACTTCCGCAATGACCGATTGCGACCACATGCCTTGGCCGAATGCGAGCAGGAGGCCGCCAGAGATGCCGGCCGCTGCGCAGAAAAGATTTTCTGTGCTTTTACCGAGCGCACGATCTTTCGTACAAAAACTGAGGAGAAGATCCATTCCAGAACGACTGATCAACAGGCTCAGCACGCCGCAGGCCCCCGCCCCGGAAACGGCCGAGAACCAGTTGACGGCCCAGGCGGGATTCGGTTGTCCATGGAAGGTTACGGAATGAAAAACCCACTGAAAGAACCACGTGAGCAGGCTCCATATGGGATAGCCGGGGGGGTGGGGAACGCCGAGGTAGTCCGAGGCAACGATTAGTTCGCCAGAATCTTCGAGTCCCAGCGTCGGCTGGAGCGTCAAGGTGTAGACGATTAGTGAAATGGCAAAGGTTACCCAGCAGGCAATCCAATCGGACTTGCGAAAAAACTTTTCAGTACTCAAAGCATACCTCTTATCTGCAAAATGAAGGTATAAGATAGAATAATTGGCCTTAAGGTCAAGTTTGCATCACCATTCTTGTACAGGGTATTTTTTTTGAACGTGTAAATTCTATATGGAACTTTAATGATTACGGGGATAAAACGCTCGCAATGCAATAACGGCTTTGGATACTATCCTTTAAGTTTTTTACCTATGCCGACTCTCGTAACCAATTTAAACGCGTTCCTCAGGAATAAGGAAAATGTCCACGCACAGTTCCTCAAGTATCTCTTTTGCGGAGGGATTACTTTCGTTGTGGACGTGTTGGTTTTTTATCTAATGGCCTGGATGGTTCTGCCCAGTCTTCGAGAAAGTGATCCGTTTGGCTCCATTATTACGCTGATGGGGGGGCACATTCGATCGGTGCCAGAAGAGGTGCTTTTGAAAAACTTTGTCTTCAATAAAATTGCGGCCTTTTTAGCATCAAACACCGTGGCTTATGTCACCAACGTGATTTTTGTTTTTAATGATGGGAAACACCAGAAGGTGAAGGAAATTGTCCTTTTCTATGCCTTATCAACGCTTTCATTTGTGGCCTTTACTCTGTTGAGTCGCTTTCTCATTGCCCATTTTAACTGGCAGGTCACTTGGGCCTACTTCTTTGTCTTCATCTGCGCCATGGTAACTAACTTTACCATGCGCAAGAAATTTGTATTTAAAGGCTAATGAATCGAATGATTCCAATTCTAGGAAGTCTGGCGCTGGCGCTCGCGGTCTTCTTGTCGTACATGAATCTGCAACACGGGAACTTAAACCAGGACGAGGGCTGGTATCTTTATGCCGCTAAAATGGTTTCGCAAGGCCATGCTCCGTATAAAGACTTTGCCTTTACCCAGGGGCCCGTGCTTCCCCACATTTATGGAGCCCTGTTTCCAATCATTGGAAAAAATGGAGTGGCGGGCGGGCGGTTGATTACAACGGTTTTGGGTTTGCTCGCGGCCATTTTTGCGGGACTGACCGTTGCCAAAAATAGTTCGCACAAATCTGTAGCTTGGATTGCTGTATTTCTGCTGATTGCTGGAAATGTATACCAGAGCTATTTCACAACCGTGGTGAAAACCTATGCGCTATGTGCCTTTTTCTTAATGGCTGGATTCTATCTTTTGTCATTTCGGCAAAAAGTGTGGCTAATAGGGGGGGGCGCATTGCTCGCCTTGGCCGCTGGAACTCGACTTTCTGCAGGGATTGTTCTGCCACTCACCGGAATCTGGTTGCTTTTTCAGCACGATCGAAAATTAGATTGGCTATGGTTTGGGATTGGAGGGGGCGGGATGTTGCTTGCGATTTATCTGCCCCCCTTTATTACGGCACCGGAACAGGCACACTTCGGGCTACTGGGCTATCATGCCGGCCGTGATTCTGGCGGATTAGGGCCATTGCTCACCCTCAAGGTGGGCTTCATTTCCCGTTTTGTGCAGGCATACCTCCTTTTTACCTTCCTTACCCTCGCGGCCCTCTGTTTTAAACGCGTAGAGAAAAAAATCTCTGCATATGCTTTGCTCTTGTGGCTCTGCGGAATTGGGATCTCGCTGGTTCATGGTATTGCCGCCTTCCCGTACGACGATTATCAGGTCATCGCGTATCCCATTCTGGTCGCCGCATTGGTCATGACCCTGCTTCCAATGATAGGAGAAAAATGGCAGGTTCCTGCTCTATCCTTTTTGTTCCTAGTCACCATGGCCGCCTCCTTTTCTTCGCCCATTAATCAGGATTGGTTGGTGCGCGGACGCGACCGTGTTTGGTGGCAGTTCAAAGAGAAGAGCGATCTCGCATTACTGCGCGAAGCGGCCGAAATCGTAAAACAAAACAGTCCCGAAGGTTCAGAACTCTTAACGCAGGACACCTACCTCGCCATCGAGTCCAACCGCTCGGTGCCGCGCGGCATGGAAATGGGCCCTTTCTGCTACTATCCAGACATGCCCACCGATCAAGCCCGAAAACTCCACCTCTTGAATCGAGAGCTTCTTCTGAAAACGTTGGAAACCTCAACGGCCCCCATCGCCGCCTTCAGTGGCTATGGCCTCGCCATTGAATCCCCCTCCATCGCACGGGTCTCTGATACGGATCGGTATCCGATGACTGAAGTGCTGAACTCCCGCTATGCTCCACTCGCCGAATTTGCGAACTTTGGACAAGCCCATACCGAGCTGAGTATTCTTAAACTGAAAGAATCTAAATGAAGTTTTCAATTATCATCCCAGCACATAATGAAGAGAAGCGACTTCCGCCCGTGTTGGAAGCCTATGCGTCTTTCTTTCAAGAGAAAATGGGGGATGAGGCGGAGATTATTCTCGTTGCCAATGGATGCACCGATGATACCGCAATCGTTGCGAAAGACATTGCTCAGCACTATTCGAGTATTCGGGTCATCGACGAGCCCAAGCGTATCGGGAAGGGTGGGGCGGTTATTCGGGGCGCGAAATCTGGTGTAGGGGAATATGTCGGGTTTGTGGATGCTGATGGTGCAACGTCTCCAGAAGAGTTTTTTCGACTCTACAAAAAATCAATGGGAAAAGATGGGGTAATCGCATCGCGATGGATGAAGGGTTCTGATGTGGTGATTCCGCAACGGGCCATGCGCTTGCTCTCCTCTCGCGCATTCAACTGGCTTACCCGCATTTTGCTTGGTCTTAAATATAAAGACACCCAATGTGGTGCAAAAATATTCAAAGCGTCCGCTTGGAAAACAATCCTTCCAAACGTTGGAACAACGCGCTTCGCCTTTGATGTGGATATCTTATATCAGCTGAAACGACATCAATACACTGTGCTGGAAGAACCAACGGTTTGGAAAGATATTGAAGGTTCCAAAGTCCGGTTCTTTAATTCGTCGCTCGATATGTTCCTCGCCATTGTGCGGATGCGTCTACTCTATTCTCCTCTCAAGTTTGTTGTGCCTCTATACGATCAATTCCTTTCGCGCATTTTTGAGTTCCTGCGTCGCGATTCCTTGTTCTGTCACGCCATGATGCTTTTCATGGCATCAATGGTGGCAAATGTGTGCAACGTGGCCTTCCAAATGGTGGTCGTGCGGGCACTTTCTCCGATGGATTATGCTTTGCTGGCGACCTTTCTGTCCCTGTTCGCCATTGTGGCGCGACCACTGGGTACACTCGCCACGGCAACTACGCACTACACTAGTCTGTTGATGCAGGAGGGCCGATCGGGAACGGTCAAGCGATTGGTACGGAAGTGGCTACTGATTGCTGCTTGTCCCTCTATCGTCTGTTCTGCCATATGCATTGTATTTGCTCGGCAGATCGCCGCTTCTTTCAACTTGGAGCGCGTAGCACCCGTTGTGGTTTCGGCGGCGGCGCTTCCCGCCTTATTTCTTACGCCAGTCATTGGTGGCGCCCTGCGCGGTATGCAGCAGTTTGGTTGGTCGGCAGTGGCCTCCGTTGCGGGAGCGGTCGGTCGCGTCTGTATTGGCGCCGCCTTGGTGCTCCTGTTGTTTCCTGCCTGCGGGTGGGCGCTTCTTGGGCATGTTGGGGGCGCGTATATTAATCTGCTGATCTCGTTGGTCGTCCTTTTCGTATTGATTGTTCGCTTCACGCCAGATCATGAAAAGCTTCCCAGTTTTAGGCTGTACCTATTTCAGTGTTTCTTCATCCAGTTCGGTATGGCGCTCCTGATGAATGGCGACATGGTGTTCGTGAAGCACTTCCTTCCCGCCGAGACCGATTTTGCGAAGGCGGCCACACTCGGTCGCATGGTGGTGTTTCTGACCGCCTCGATAACGATGGCCATGTTCCCGAAGCTATCATCCGCCGGAAAGTTTACTAAGAAACATCGACAGATCTACCTGCGTGGGGTGGCCTATACCTCGCTCTTTCTCCTCGGATCCTTTCTAATCTGCGTCTTTTTCCCGCATTTCTTGCACCGATTCTTGTTCCGTGTATTGGAACCCAGCCCGGAGCTGATTGCTCAAACGCGATGGATGGCGGTGGTGATGGGGATTACGGTTTTACTGGGGGTGAATAACTCACTGTTGCTTGCTCAGCGGCGCTTTAAGGCCGCCTCAATTGTGGTGATTTCCGCCTTACTTTATTATGGCGGCGTGCAGATTTTTCATGCAAATACCTTTGAAATTATTGCTGTTGCGGGGGGGGCTAATCTGCTGGGGCTGGTGGTGACAACCTGGTTCATTTTGAAACAAAAAACTGAGGATGGTTGAGTGAAGAAAAATATTTTAATGAAAAAAGCGTGGGTCAGTAATCTTGCCGCGTTTGGGCTGCTGGTTCTGCTGGCTGTGGTGGTGTTTCGTTGCGCATTGGGGCCGGACAACGCTTTTTCCGCATCGGACGCGAACATTGGTCAGATTGTAGGAGGTCGGCCAGAGATGGGCGAGTTGTTTGCGCCAAGCTACGGAGGATATATACTGGGCGGTGTTCGTTCGCCGCGTTTTTCGCCCTATGCATTATTGCATGCCGCCTTACCTCCCTTTCTCTTTAACGATTTATATGCTCCGTTAACGTTGGTCGTGTCGTCATTTTTCCTGTTTCTCTTTCTGCGGCTTCGGCAACGAAGCTGGGGGGCGTCATTTTTTGGCGCGGTGTCAGCATTTTGGCTGGGGTCGGCCACGCTTGCGGCGGCTGGGCACTATGGGAAACTGGCCGTGGCCTGTTTCTTTGCCATTGCGTTGGTGTTGCTTGAAAAGAGCATTGCTGCGAAGGGCGCGCGGCGTCTTTGCTGGGCGGTGCTCTGTGGTATGGCGGTCGGATTCATGCTGCTCTCGCAACAGGATATTGGCCTGTTGTTCGGTGTGGTACTAGCCCCCTATGCCCTGTTCCGCCTCGTGCAAACCTCGCCGAAGAAAGCGCTTGATTGGGTGGCGACCTTGGTGCCTATTGCTTTGATTGGGCTGGTTCTTTCGATCAGCACAGCTCTCTCGGCTTACCAGACCAATGTTGTTCAAGCGTCCACCGTGAATGAGTCTGCTGACACTACTTGGAATTTCATTACGCAGTGGAGCCAGCCTCCCCAGGAATTTCCTGACCTATTGACGCCCGGTTTCATGGGCTGGAAGACCGGGGATCCGGATGCGCCATACTGGGGCAAGACCGGCCAGTCGGCCGAGTGGCCGGAAACCCAGCAAGGCTTTCAGAATTTCCGGCTCGACAATGTCTATCTTGGCCTCGTTCCAATCCTCCTTTCATTAGTCGCGCTGCTTTGCGTCGGTGGCAGGAAAGAAGATCGTAGAGAGCGGACAACGCTGCTTTTTTGGTGGATCATTGCACTGGTGCTGTTGGTTCTGGCGTTCGGTAAGTTTACGCCCCTTTACAAGCTGGTCATTAACTTGCCGCTGTTCGGCAGCATCCGCGCGCCGATCAAGTTTCTGCACAACCTCGGCATCGTATTTGGCATTCTTTCCGCCTACGGGATAGATGCCGTACTTGAATCGGAAAAGGCACGGAGGTGCGCTTGGATTATCGCATCCGCCGTGGGGGGCTGTTTCCTGTTGTGCGGTATTGTGCTGATGCTCGGGGCATCGGGCTTCGAAGGGAAATTTATTTTGTGGGGCGATGCCGCTCCGGCTATCGTCAAACGGATGATGATCAGTGTGTTCTATGCGGCGGGTACCGCCGGTCTCTTTGGACTATTGGTCGCTAAGGGCTCTAGGAAGAGCGTCTCTCTATTTTGCGGATTGGCCTGCCTCTTTTCAGTAGTTGATTCGCTTTATCTGACCAAACATTATTTCCGTGCTGAGCATCTGGAAGACATGAACCGTGGAAATGTGGTGATCAATTACCTGAAAGAGAACAACGGGGAGAATCGCGTGTTCACATTTGACCGAAATGGTATTTACAATCGTTGGATTGGCGTTGAGTTTCCGCTGCACGGAATTAAAGGATTTTGGTTTTGGCAGGCCCCTCGTCTCAATCAAGATTTCAAAAACTATCTGGCAGGGGGGAATAAAAATATCGTTGCCCTACTCCAATCCACCTCAGTGAAATATGCCCTTGCTCCAGTTGGAGTACTAAACCAGCTTCCGAAGGATATTTTCAGCCCGGTTATGTTTTATCGCTTTGGAATGGATGCACAAAAAAAGTTTATTGTTCAGTCGCTGGCCCGCCCTGAGCGGGCTCAGGACCAGGTCGTTTTAGAGCTCAAGAAAACGCTCCCCCGCCTTTCTCTTTTCCATAACTGGAAAACCGTGGCCTCGGATCAGATGACAGAGGAACTGTTCTCCAAAGAGCATAGCGTGGTTGATCAGGTGCTGGTTGATGCCAATCTGCCGAAATCAACCGGTAAGGGGTTTTCGGAGCCGGATTCGATCGAATGGGACGCCAGTTCAGTCAAGGTGCAGGTGAACACGAAGCAAGACGCGGTCTTGCTCTTCACCCAGCGCTTTCAACCGCAATGGAAGGCTTTTATCGATGGAAAGGAAGCCCCCATTTTTCGATGTAACGCTCTTTCATTGGGGGTCCATGTTCCTGCCGGGGCTAAGGATGTTGTGTTCAAGTGCTCTGGGTATGGGCTCGGAACATGGTCGCAGTTACTCGGACTATT
>JBAHZU010000099.1:0-18028 GCA_037132875.1 Pontiella sp. | reverse complement strand
GGAATAAGTTCTGGTTTTATATACGTCCGCGACAAATCGTTTTCGTTGGGATTCGATATTTCAAAAAGTAAGCGTTTCACGGCTTGGCGTCCCACTCGTTCCAACTTCAAATCAATGGTCGCTGGTCGAGGATGCATCTGTTCCATTCTCACGGAATCATTATTGCAACCGATGAGTTCTATATCCCGACCGGGTATAATTCCGCGTTGCCGCAACCCATTGTCCACGGCAAGCATTAAGTCATCGCTCACACAGAAAACGCCGGTAGGCTTTGGATCCAGCGCGAGTAGCTGATCAATCAATGGCTGCGAGCGAATGGCCATATCCGGATAGGGAGGTATCATTGTGCTTTCAATAATCGAGGGGTTAATGCCTGCTGTTTCAAGCGACTGAACATACGAGATACGTCGTTCTGCAAAAGCGGTATGCGATGCGGTTGCATTCATGAACGCCAGTTGTTTATGCCCCCGTTTCAGCAGATATTCTGCTGCTATTTTTCCCACGGGAGCATTGTCATATAGAACATGACTCGTAGGAAACTCTCCTTGAAAATCAGTCAAGAAACACCAAACGGCAGGAACACGATCAACGGCCGGTTCAATCTTTTTGAATAAACCAGGATTACCAAAAATCAAAATGCCGTCCGCTCTACGACGCGCCAAAACCGGAGGGATAATCTTTCCGTGCGGGCAGTGCGAAAGAACCAAGTCCATACCCTGCGACTCGACCTCTCGCATAATCCCGTCTAGCAAGCTGGAAAAAGCAGGAAGGCTGAACATTTCAGCCGGAGAGTGCGACCCCAGCGAAAGAAAATCGATCATGCCCGTTTGGATGCCCTGTCTTTTTACAGGCTTACGGCCCGGCCGCACGGCCCGCCGAACATAGCCGACTTTTGCAATGGCCGCTTCCACTTGGGCCGCTGTTGCCGGAGCAACATTCCGCTCTCCATTGATAATTCGCGAAACCGTTGAGGCCGAAACCTGCGCTGCTTTTGCAACATCGTAAATTGTAGCCATATGAATCTGATCCCATCATTTTCAAAAAATATTTCACACGATCCAAGGTCATCTCTCAGCCTTCTTCCAGAAGGCAATCAAATGATTTTATAAGCTCATTGCCACCGGGGTATGAGGCCCTGCCCATGATTTCGAAAAAGCTATTTCCACCTCAAAATGAGAACGATGCACTCTTCCGCAAACACCAGAGCGCACAAAGACTCGCCCTCTATTTTCAATGTTTAAAAATCCGCAATCGGGCTTATGCCATCGATTTAAGCATCTCCAGATCCACCTCGTATTTCAGCGATTCACCCGCGAGCAGACGTCTAAAGTCTTCCACCATATAGTCGGCCATGCGACGCAATTCAGTCCCCTTGGATCCCGCAATGTGACCGGTCAGCAGAATATTGGACTGCGTATAAAGCGCTGATCCATTTTTCGGTGGTTCAGGATGTTGAACATCCAGCAGAGCCGACAAATCTGGACGGCTTTCCATCACGCGAATCAACTCTGGCTCATTTACCTGCCGTCCGCGCCCGACATTAATGAACACCGCACTATCCATCATGCTTTCAAAAAGCTTGCCATCCAACACGCCCACATTGTCGTCTCGATTTGGGAATAAATTCACCACGGCAAACGATGTGGAGAATGCCTCTTCCAGCGAAAGGGTCCGATTGGATTCGCGCGACGGCACCACGATTACCTCCAATTTATTCTGCGAGAGCATGGTCTGCAGATGGTTAGAGATTGTCCCATTGCCTAGAATCGCCACACGGTTATCATAGTTTCCATGTCCTCGATAATTTTTGGCACTGTGTGTTGATTCTTCATCTACGCATTCGCGGATATTCCGATAATAGCCCGCCCCGGCCAGGATCACTTGGGCATGCGCCATTTCAGCCACGGGAACTCCATTGGCTTCGACCGCACTACAGACTCTAATGCCCCGTTCTAGGTAAGGAATCGCGAAACTCCTCACCGAACCGGCCGCGTAGAAAATCACCTTAAGATTCGGTAACCGGTCGATCTGTTCATCGGTCAAATCCAGCATACGCCAGGTACAGAAGATTGCTTCCAGGTTTTGGAGATTTCCCACCTCATCCTCAAAATTATCGGGCGTAATCATGACCGGATAAAGATCCGACATTTCTGCAATGGTTTGCTGCCGGTCGGCATATACCCGTTCCACCATATCCATGTTTCCCACGGCATCCACACGACTAAAAAAAGCAGTTTTCATCTATACGTTCTCTATTATGGTTCATTTTATTGATCTAAAGGTTTCTTCGATCCCGTGCTCAGCACATAGGGATCGTGCGGATGATTCGCTGGCCAGATACCGCGCGTTCCGCACGGATTCTTGATTTGCGGTAGCGAACCGAGATAGCGTGATACGGTCAACCAATCCAACATATCGGCTTTGGTTTTCAAAATTTCCTGTGCATAGGCGGGGTCTGCGGCGAGGTTATTTTCTTCCCAAGGATCATTCTCCATATCGAAGTATTCCTCCTGCTCCTGCCCAGCATAATAGATCAATTTTCGATCGTTGGAACGCATCATGGTCAGATAATTATCTTCACAATAGACGCGCTCCGGTGCTTCGCTTTGATCGCCTTCCGTCATGCGCTTCCAATTGCTGCGTCCATCCAGCCGTTGCGGAACGTCGATCCCCAATGCGGTTAGAATGGTCGGCCCCATATCCATTTGGGTAAATAAATCGTTATCAATGGTCCCACCCCGAGCCCCACCCGGTAATCTTCCAAGCATTGGAATATGTATCGCCTGCTCGGTCATCAGCCACTTGTAGATCATTTCATGATCTCCGAGGTTGTCGCCATGATCGGAGGTAAAGAGGATCAGCGTATTTTCCAGGAGTCCCTGAGCTTCCAAGGTATCCATAATCTTACCGACCTGATAATCAATGCCGGTAATCTTGGCGTAGTAGTGCCGCCGCATCCGCTTAAAATCTTCTTCATCCTTGTCGCTCAGATCCGATGCCCAGACCCCATAGGGCGGCGCAATATGGAACTTGTTCGGATTCCGTGTTGCCTCCATGAATCGCGCATACTGCGGCGGGCGGGCATCAAGGCCTTCGGTATCGAAATGAGGCAGTGGTATCTCGCGACCTTCATATAGATCGTAGAAACGCTGCGGCGGATCGTAGGGATCGTGCGGTCCCTGAAAACCGATGTGCAGATAGAACGGCTGATCCCCATCATAGTCATCAATCCAGCGCGTGGCCATGCGGCCGACGTATTGATCAACGTGGTGCTCCTCATCATACGGAAAAATATCGGACGTGCATTTTTCCATCCATTTTCCATCCTGGGTCAGCACTTTGCATGAACTTTCCAACCCATGGGATTTTAGATAGTTCGCATAGTCGTCATGGTCCCCCTCCATCTCCGGGAAATTTTCCACATGGACGCGATCATCGAATGCCATCTTTTCCTCGGCCGGCCAGTGGTGCACCTTTCCGATGGCCGCCGTGCGGTAACCAGCCTCCTTGATTTCATGCACCCAAGTGCGATTATGCGTCCACGGTTCAAAACCATAACACCCCGTATTGTGCGGAAACTGCCCGGTGTAAAATGCGCTGCGCGAAGCCACGCAAGTGGCCCCGCAACAATAGGCCTTATTAAAGCTGATGGATTCCTTTACCAAGCGATCCAAGTTGGGCGTAATCATCCAAGGATTTCCCAGCGCAGCAATCGTATCGCTACGTTGCTGATCGGTCTTAATCAGCACAACATTCATCCCAGTACGTAGACTGTCTCTACGATCTATCTGCTTCTTCATTTCGAAAACCCTTCTTTTGTTTTTTCGCAATGGTACGGAGTATCATGCCAACCAGCACCACAAAACCACCGCAGACCAATACCAGCAGGCGCTCTTTCATGCTATTGGGTACCGCGAGCAATAACAGGGTCAGACTACCGTAAGCAAGGCAAAGATTACTCAATACGCGATACTGACGCTTATCGCCCTCATAGTCTGGTTCATGCTCTTTGGAGCGGTCGATGGGCGTATGGAGCTCCTCGAAAAAGTCGTCTACCCGCTTGCGATATTCTGGTTTGGAGTTTTTGTAGAATCGCATGGAAGCAAAAAACCAAATATTACAGACGAGGAAGATCGATCCCGTGGTCAGCGCAATTTTCAGGTCGCCCACTTCCCGGACAGTAAGCAAGGCCTCCTGCCCCCAGAGTCCCTGCAGCAGTTCTTCCGTAAAGCTGATCTTCGCAATAATCGACATGATGAAGCCCACCACCATGGTACTCCATCCGGTCCACTCCGGCGTCTTTTTAATAAACATGCCATACGTGAGAGGCAGGGCCGTTGGTAGGCCGATCGATGCGGTCATCAGCAGAATCAAATCGAACAGTTGCAACGACTTGATATCTTTAAAAAGCAACGCCACAAACATCCAGATCAGTCCGTAAATCAGGATAAAAACACGCCCCACAAAAATTTGTTTCGTCTCCGAAGCTTCTTTATCAACCATCCGAATGTAAAAGTTTCGAACGAAGGTCCCTGAATAAACATTCAGCAGACTATTCATGGACGTCAGACTGGCCGCAAAAATTCCGCAGACCAGCAAGCCCAACAGCCCCTGCGGCAACAGCTCCATGGCAATCGCCACATACGCCGCCTCGTTCGGATTATTCAATTGTGGATATAAACTACCAAGCTCTGGAAAAATAATGGCCGAACCCATGGCCGGAATCATCCAAATGGGGGCCAGCAGCACAAAGCCCGCAATGGAAACCAGGACCGCTTTTTTGGCATCCTTGCCATCCTTCACAAACAGATAACGAGCCGCGCCAGTGAGCATGCTATTCATCATGGTGATCTGGTTAATCATCAGCGTCACCGCAAATAAAATAATCACCCATGGCCGCGCAAAATCGGTCCATTGGAAATGATAATCGGGAACGTTTGCGAGTAGTCCGGAAAAACCACCCACCTTCTGGTGCCCCAGCGTGAGCACAGCCATAATGATCGTGATCGTCAGCACCACCAGCATCTGCACAAAGTCGCCCGCCGTGGCAGCCCAAGAACCGCCCACCAACGTCATGCTAATGACCACAATGCCGAGAACAATAATGATGGGTCCCATGGGGAGGTTGAATACACCAGACATGAAAACAGAGATGGTGTAGAGCATCACCCCGCCCATCAACGTTTGGAAAAATAGCGGAAGCCAAGTATAGACTTGTTCACTGGCAGCGCCATAGCGTTTACGAATTCCCTCCACTGCCGTAACGACTCGCATTTGTCGGAACTTCGCCGCCGTAAATAAAAAGCAGATGATCAAAGCAATGATATTGCACCCAAATAGAATCAGGAAAAAGGTCCCCGTCTCATATGCTTTTGCCGCGCCCCCGGTGAACGACCACGCCGAAAACGTCGTCATGAATGCACTACTGCCAACCACCCACCAGAGCATCCTGCCCCCGCCCCGGAAAAAATCAGACGCCGTTTTGCTAAAACTTTTATAAATGGGCCCCAGCGACAGCATGAAGACCAGATAGACTCCAATTACGATATAATCATAAATACTCATGCTGTCTTTTATCTCATTTTTATCCCATCACTGCCGAAAACAAACTCAATATTATTTCTCACTTGTGAATAAAAAGAACCCGTCAAATGGTTCCCATCGGACTTAAACGATTCGTTTTTATAAGCAACGAGCTCGTTATACGACGAATCCATCATGGACGGCATCCCGTGAAGCCCCTCTCTGATTTCTATCTGATGTATATTCATCAGAAGGACGGTCGGCATCGTTCGGTACGTTCCAACGGGTTGGAAACTGGTCCTGAAATAGCTAAGCGCAGCCGTTACAACGTAATGACCACGCTTTACAACGCTCGACTATTTCCGCTTAACCAATGCCACCAGCACGATGAACGCGAGCAAGCCTCCTCCGGCAATCAGTATACGGGTGCGATATTCCTCAAAAATACTGTTCTGTGGAACCGGTTCAGCGGACAGACTCACTTCAACCGGCTCCAATTTTGGCTCCGATTTTACCGGCTCAATAATTTTTGGAGGCGTTTCCACCACCACCTTCTTCACGGCCGGTTTGACAATCGGTTGCTCCACCACTCCCATCGGTTTTACCGGCTTAATATTCCACGTTTTGCAGAGCACAATGGTCTTGCCCGGCCTCAGGTTCGCCGTTGGAAACTTCACGATTTGCTTTGAAACCAGATCTTTCGATCCAACAAATTCTTTAGGCAGATCAATCCGGAACGATTCCTGATCATCGCAGTTCATCGCAATAAAGTAAGGGCCGTATTCCATCATGTAGAGTTGCGCTTTTCCGGCTTGAGGGTGTTCATCTCCCGCTTCAAAGGAATCATCTCCGCGCACGTTGGCAATCGGCTCTTCAATCCAAGCCATGGCCTGATAGATTCCCTGCCCCGTATACCAGCCCTCTTCACGGCCTTTACTAAATTCCATATTGGTGCGCTCGGGAATGGTATATACGTCCCCACTGTCCTCAAAAATCGTTTTGATATTTATAATGGAGTCCATCTCCATATAGGGCGTCATACAGTGAACTCGTGCCAGATTATTGATCGAATGGCGGGCCCGCCAGTAGAGCGATACATAAAAAATGGTCCCCCGATCTTTAAAGGCAATTACACCATCCCCTGGATCTGAAAATACAAAATCAGGTTGCCCATCGGTCATCGGAAGGCGGTATGGTTGCTTCGGAAGGGTCGCAACAAATTCATACAGTTCGGGTACATTCAGGAGATAGGTCTTGGAATTCGTGTGCCGGCTTTCCATTCGTTTCTTCACGGCTGAAAAATACTGATTATCCTCCAGCATCTGCTGGCCGTACCCCAATAGCACTTTATCGCCGGTAGACACGGCAACTTCAAAGGCCCCACCATCGCGGCCGTTGGTTTGGTCATAGATCACGTTGCCCGGATATTTCCAGTCGCGCCAGCCAATCACAGATTCCTGATTCATGCTGCGATACCCCTCGCTATCCATCAACGGATAACGGAAAGGCGCACGAGCTCTGATCATCTTAATCAGCTGTGCTTTAATTCGTGGGTCGCCCCCCTCCGGAGATGATTTGGTGGCTTCATAAATTGCAAAGCCCGAATCTGAAACAATTTCGCCGTAGGCACCGACATACCCAAGTTCCTTCGTCAGCGCCATCTCTGTCAGCAGCATCTTATTTTTACCCAGACTCCAGTCGGGTCTTCCATTTTCATCCCAACTACCGCTGAACGGCTCCAAGCCCATGGCTTCATAGAGCATCATCCGCGCCTTTTTCTCCGGCCACGCCTTCGACGGATAAATGAGACGGATCGCTAGATTGCAGTAATAGGTATTCTGATCCTTGATCAAACACTGGTTGGTGTAGGCGCGGCGTCCCTCACCCTCTTTCGATGAGTTATGGTTCCGCGAAGCCTCCATCAACTCCGCCCACGCCTTACGACGTACGGTCTTCGTTCCCGGAACCTTTTCGTCCAGCCATGGCTCAAGATCTTTATACGTCAACCGGATCGCATCACCGATGGGACCTTTAAAAATCCAACGAACGCCCTTTATCTGTCCTGAATTTTCACGAAACTCCAGATAGTGCGCATCAATAGCTTCCACAATCCGTTCAAGCGCCTTCTGATTCTTATAGGCGGTATTCCAAGGGGTGCCATAGGCATGCGCCAAATACTGAATATTATACTCGTGCTTTCTGCCGCCCCGCGCCATTTCCTTATCCGATCGGTCGTTCAACTCGTTCTTCAGCTGCTCAATGATCTCAATGCCTGGCCCCGTACGGACGGGATAATCTGGAAGCGAGCCCTGCACCTCATTTTCCAATGGTTGGAAACCGGGATTGGTATGTGTGTAGGCTCGGTAGATTCCACGCGACGGCTCAGTCATCATTTTTTGATACTGTTCAATCTTCCCCGCATAGCCATTGATGCCACCCTGCCCCTCAATGGTTAATTCAATTTCCGTTTTCCCTTCGGTCATATGGATCGGAAGCGGGCGGGTTGTATATAAAAACCGGCCCGGGTAGCGCGCCATATCATACTTCATAATGTCCAGCATATCGATCGTGCCGATATGACGAGTACCCAGTTGCTTGCCCTCAACATAGAGACACAAACGCCCCTCATACCCATCCAGTACAGATGTATCCCCGCCCCAAAATTTCACCGTAAAGTAGTTGGGCTTATCCGGATCAATCTTCATCGTGATGGTGACCTTTCCGCCGCGCCACTCCCCATTGGACAACAGACGCCGTGCCTTAAGGCCCAGCGCACCCTCCACCACATCGCTCAGCTCGGCATCAAGTTGATGCACTTGTTCAGAGGCCGTATCCCCAAATTGAACAGAATCCATCAGACCGTCTTCGGCCAAAGAGACCGAACCAATCATGCCCACCATAAAAAGACCAACCCACTTCATACATCGCTTCATAATAAATCACCTTAATAAATATAAAAACCAGAGAACAGAAGATACCAATTGTTGAATGGATTTAACCATTCAACAGAGGATTACCCAGTTAACTTATGCTCCGAGAATCCGTAGCATGGGCGTCTCGCCCATGGTCCCTCATCGCCGTCCATTTCCAACCCTTGGAATTTTCAACACCGGTTAAATACCATATTTCCGGCCCGCCCCTTCTCACGAGTTCCGTTTCCACCTACAGCTTCTCAATATAAACGTAATAGGCCGGATGCACTCGGTTGCCACTGTCAATCAGATGGGCTTCGAGATCATATTTTCCAGCCGGAATTTTCCCCGTAAAGGTCACTTCAGCCTGTCCTTCTTTAATATCAACCCGCTTCGAAATATTCGCCACATAGAGCATTGCTTCCTTAAAGTCAGCCTTCACACTGCCAGAAGCAACTTTATCCAACTCCAGTCGCGGCTCTTGAGGCGGGAACGTCGCATTGATTTCCAGCCCACTTTCGCGTGGGAAACGACGCAACGAAATGGAATACTCGCCATCTTCAACAAATTCGATCTTCCACTTGCCGGTCGACTGCGCCCCTTCGCTGGCTCCGTTCTGATGCCACGAATCGTTATAACGCCCAACAATCTGATCATGCGCGTGAATCCGGGTTGGATTTTCCTTTGGGGATCCGACCTTGATGTAGGCATAGCGCTCGGCCACCCCATCATCCAGAAAGGATTGCCACCATTTTTCATAGCCCGCCGCCAGACGCTCAGCCACTTCCGGATATTGATCGAACACATTATTCTGCTGCCCCAGATCCTCACTCATCTGATAGAGCTTATTGCCGTCCACTAGACGCCAATGATCATCCATGACCGCATACCTTTTATATTTAATCAGGTTCTGTTCCCGCTGTGTATCGATGTAGAGAATACGATTTTCCCACTCCGGATTTTCTTCCGTCAGCAAGGGTTTGAGGCTTTTTCCATCCAACGGCTTTGCGGGCTCAAAGTTCAGATCCAGCAGATCCACAAACGTCGGTAGCAGATCATAATTTGCCACGAGTTGGTCAATATCCTTTCCGCCAGTCAGCTTGCCATCTGGCCACCGAATAAAGAGCGGAACACGGTGTCCACCATCATATTGACTACCCTTCGCTCCCCTCAGACCGGCATTATAAACCGAACGTCCTGCAGACGTTCCATTATCCGTTGTGAAAATCAGAATCGTGTTGTCCGTTAGTCCCAGCTGATCCAGCTTATTTTGCAGCTTCTTAAAGTTGTCATCAATATTCGTGATCATACCGTAGAAACGGCGCAACCGCGGATTGAGATGCTTAAATTCTTCCCCCTCATACAGGTCGTGATAATCCTTCGGCAGATTATATGGGGAATGCGGCGCATTCAGCGAAAGAAAGCAGAAAAATGGACGATCCTTATTGGTTTCGATGAACTGCATCGCTTCATCAAAAAACACATCCGTACAATAGCCTTCATACTTTTCAAACTCACCATTGTGCAAATAGGTATCATCAAAATAGTCGTTCCACCAATAATCTGGCCCCTGCCCAATGCCGCCAGCACCATGCATGACCACTTCATGAAAACCTCGGTCCTGCGGACGGTAGGGATAGTTGTCGCCCAGATGCCACTTCCCAAACAGGGCATTCACATAGCCGTTCTGCGCAAACACATCCGCCAACGTTACCTCGTCTTCAAATAGAATCGAGCGGCCATTGATCGTGTGATACACGTTCACTCGGTTGCAATGACGCCCCGACATGATCGAAGCCCGGCTCGGCGCGCAGGTGGTACCCACATGATAGTTGGTAAAACGCATCGCCCCAGAATAGAATTTATCAAGAGCAGGCGTTTTAACATACGGATTCCCTGAGCAACCCAGATCCCCCATACCCTGATCATCCGTAATCACAAACACGACGTTTGGCTTCGACGAGGTGGAAGCATGGGCCAGTGACAGGTTCATACTGATCGCCAGCACAATTAATGTGCGTGACAACACACGATTTATATTTCTCATAGTGATCATTCCTTATTTGATTCAAAAAGGAATAGAGAACTCCATTCCTGCTTCACAGTAAATCAAGGACCACGAAAAAGTTTGGTACACAGTTAATCAATACTGACCGGCCTTCAAGGGGTGATCTCTCGGTCAATTCCGACCGGACGGCCCCGTAATTACTCTGCCAGTATCACTGCGATTTTTAAGAGGCCCGCAATGAACTCCTTATCGTAATAAAATGGGGCGACGGCTCTATGTTTCCGGATTTATTCGGCAACATCATTCTTTAGCCGTCGGCGCCAATCATTGCGATTTCACGCGATATTCTTCTTTCGTCATCCAGTTCAGATCCGGCCAATATTCCGTATCGTTCGGCTGAGCAGTTCCCTCAGTTGTGCGACCCCGCGCAATGATTTCTGTGATCCGCATTTTCAAATACTGCACGGTTTCTGGATGTGCGGCTGCAATATTTTTCTTTTCCAACCGATCTTTTGAAAGGTCATACAACTCCATGCCTTTTTCTCCTCCGGGCATCACCAGCTTCCAATCGCCGTCGGTAATAGAATATCGGCGATTGTTGCCATGGTTAATTAGAGGAAGACGTTCAAAATCTGTCTTCGAATCCAGCAGAACCGATGCAAAACTCTGACTATCCTCTCCTGCTGAATCGGGGAGTTTGGCCCCAAGCAATTCCGCAAAGGTGGCCATCAGGTCAACCTGACCCACCGGCTGATTCCACGTACGCCCTGGCGCAGCAATGCCGGCCGGCCAGCGCACGAGAAACGGAACGCGGTGTCCGCCTTCATAAACCGATCGTTTCCCTTCTCTTAATGCACCCCGGCTATCGTGACCAAAAGTTTTCAAGCGAGACCGCCATGATTTTTCGGGGCCATTATCGCTGGTGAAAACAATCAGTGTATTTTCATCCAGACCCGTTTTTTCAAGAAACTCCAGAATGCGCCCAATGTGGTAATCCGTTTCAATCAAAAATTCGCCATATGCGCCAGCATCGCCTTGGCCATGGAACTCGGGCAAAGGGCAAACCGGATAGTGCGGCGAGGTATAGGGCAGATAGAGAAAGAAGGGAGTATCTCCATCCGATGCCTTTTCGCCCATCCATTCTATGGCTTTATCCGTAAAGCGCGTCAGACACTGATTATCAATAAAATCCGCCGCAACCTCAAAATTCATTTTGGCCGTGCGGGTTGGATCCGTGGACCGCCCAGGTGAGGTCTCGTAGGGCGGCATGATGCGATAGTCCATATGACGTGGATTCTTTTTCTTGTTGGAATACAGGACCGGTGGAACCTCTGCATAGCGCCCCTCGAACCAAGCCAAGATGCCATAGTTTAAAGACGCGGGGATGCCATAGAAATAGTCAAACCCTTTATCTAGCGGCATATCGAGAACCGGCTTCGACCAATCGCGATCCTCCGGCGTACCTGGAAAGTCCATTCCAAGATGCCACTTCCCAACCATCCCGGTATGGTAGCCATTTTCTTTAAAAAGATGGGCCAGCGTCATCCGATCATCGACGATCATGCACGCCTGTTCCGCATTATAAACCCCGCTCTTCAGTTCTGTGCGCCACGCATAGCGCCCAGTCAACAGCCCATAACGCGACGGTGTGCACACAGAGTCTGAACTGTGGCCGCGGGTAAAAGCAATGCCCTCTTCCGCCAGCCGATCCATATTCGGCGTCTTGAATTTTGCCTCAGGATTCAACGCACTGACATCACCGGATCCTTGGTCATCAGTATAAATCACGATCACATTCGGCTTTTCGGCCTGAACCGAACCAGTAACGAGCATAAATGCAACCCCCACAAGCTCCTTCCAAGGTTTGGAAACCTTCATCGTACCCACCTCTCTAATTTTTAAAATTGTGAACCACTGCTTCCCCGGATTTCAGCGACAATTTAACCGGCGAGCCATACGGCGTGCTCAGCAGAACCGTTTGGTCCTCTTTAGCCACCAGACGCACCTCAACGTTTTCGGGCAGGTTCCAATCGATGGAAATCTCAACCCCACCCCGCGCCAGTAGCCCGTTCACCGAACCCTTTTTCCAATCCTTGGAAAGGGCTGGCAACACCGTAATCTTTCCGACCACCGAAAATAACAACATTTCCTGAATGGCCGCCGTCCAACCAAAATTGGCATCGATCTGATACGGCGCGGGTGCAAACGGAACCCCAATGCCACTGTTGCGCCAATCGTTGTGTGTTGTGTAAAAATTATTCATCACACAGGCGCGCGCCAACAAACTCAAGCAATTGAGCGCATCATCGCCCTCGCCCATGCGGGCATAGACATTCGCCATATGCGCCAACGACCAGCCGGTTTGCGACCCAATACCGATTTCCAGCCGCTTGCGGATGGCCACCTCAAAGGCCTCAAAAAGTTCAGGATCCGATTCGCGCGTCACTTCCAATCCGGGGAAAACCGGATAGATGTGCGACTGATGCCGATGCGCATAATTATCGTCGAAGAACGGATGCATCCATTCACTCACGGCCCCATCTTCATTAATCTGATATGCCGGAATTTTGTCCAGCATCGCCTGCCAGCGTTCCAGATCGTCGCCACTTTCGACCAAGTGCATCAGCACCTCTTTGGCCAAGGCAAAATCCATCGTCGCATTCATGGTCGTTTCCATGGAACACATATCCGCTGCACCCTCGGCGTAGTTGCCTGGATTATTTTCTGGCGAATTCGAAGGCGAGCTTAGGTAAAATCCATGTTCATCGATCGTGAAGAAATCTTCATAGAACTGCGCCACTTCGCGTAAGTAAGGAATACAGCGTTCCTTCAGGAAGGTTTTATCGCCCGTGTGCAGATAATAGTCATAGTAGTGCTGTCCGATCCATGCCGCCGCACCGGTCCAGTGCAGAATATGCGGTTGAATATCTTTGAAGAGTCCGGATGGAGGCGTGGTGATGCACGAGATCAGGATGCCTCGGCAGCCGTAGAGTTTCTTCGCATTTTCACGGAAGTCATCCATCATGCGATCCACATAATCAAAGACGGGCAGCGCCACCTCTGGCATATTTCCCGACATCGCCTGCCAATAATTCATCTGCAAGTTTTCATTGGCCATATTGAACGTCCAATAGCCGCGATACGATCCGCACCACTTGCCTTGCAATGGACTAGGCTGGCTCCCCTCCCGCGAGCTTGAAATGAGCAGATAACGCCCATACGCCCACATCTTCTCCACCATCGCCGTCGGTGCGGCCCCCTTATAGGCCTCCATCAATAGTTCCTCGTTGGAACGCGCATCGTCACCGGCACCAAGATCAAGAGTCACCCGATTGAACAGTTCGCTGTGCTGAGCAACATGCGGAGCCAACAAGGCCGCATAATTGGCCTCTAAAGCCGAAATTTCAGACTGTAGTCGCGCCCAATCCGTTTCCCGCTCCCCCTTCACAAACAGTTTCAGAATGACCAGAGCACGGCTATTGTCTTTAAAGACACGAGCCACCGCACCAAAGTCTAGGCCGTCGTCATTCTTTGCCGCATAAAAAATATGGCCGGATTCATGGGTTTTCACGTCCAGTTCAACGGGCAGTTTGGGATCGTCCTGATCACAAATATGCGCATCCAGGCGATCATGCAGATCTAGCGAAATTTCAACCGACAATGCCTCACTGCAATTGATTTCCATCACCACACAATCATCTGCGCGGGAAACAAACAGCTTGCGCGAATAGTCCCGTCCATTATCGCTCCAGGAAACTGAGACCTCGCCCGTTTCCATATTCAGTTCGCGATGATAATTGGTGAAGCCTTGGCTCACCGGAATTTTAATAATCAGATCACCCAATGGCAGCGGTGCTCCGATGTTTGCCTGATACCCCGCATCCTTCAGGGCCTCGGAAAGAAGGGGGTCGGCGGCATAGGCCTCGCCTCGGGCCAGTTTCTCGCGAATATCTGGCAGCATGTGACTCACGTCGGGCAGCGGATTCGTGACCACCTCATGCCAGAGATCATCATGCGTCAGCAGCACCGTCTCTTCATGTACCGCACCATAGGCCGCAGCTCCAAGCGTTCCATTGCCGGAAGGAAAGGCTTCCTTCCATTTATCCCCTTGCCACCCCGCCGGAAAACTCATCGTCAGTTTATTTTTCATCATCATCCCCTTCAAAAATCAGTATTTAATCAGAAAACCGAATCCTGAATAAACCTTAAGTTTAGTTACCCTGTAATCTACCTCGTCGTTGCTTTGAATCTCCACCATCATCAACATAGCGATGCAAGTGCATCACTCACGACGGGATCAGGGGCGCAGTCCATCGCGCAATTCAATATGATCGTAGTTCATATTCCAAATAGGCATGCCAGATTCATCCACCCCGATCGTCTTCGGGCAAAGCAAATGTTCTGGAGCCTGACCCTGATTCATCATGCGTGCCATCAGCCGTTCGCTCAACGCGCGGATAATCGATGCATATTTTGGATCATCGTAGAGATTGAACGACTCATTCGGATCATTTTTAAGATCATAGAGCTCCCAACAGTCAAAACTATGGCAACACAGTTTCCAATCCTTGGAACGCAACATGGCACCGGCTCCGAAATGGGTGGGACCGTGCGGTGCGCGTAGGTTGGCACCGGGGATCGGATGCGCTTCCGGGGCCAGCTGAATCCCGCCCTCGGCATAAACATCGATCCGAGGCTGATACCCGGGCGTTAATAGCGAATAGGCTCGGCTACCCGCGGGCTGTTCCACGCCGCATAAATCGAGCACCGAGGCAAAAATATCAATCGACTCCACCAAATCCCTCTGATTCCCTTTGGGTATGGTGCCCGATGGATCCCAAAGCACCATGGGAATTCGAACCATGGAATCATAAAATGCCGCCATTTTATGCGTCACACCGTAGTCACCCAGAAATTCGCCATGATCACTCCAGAACAGCACCATGGTTTCATCGAGAATCCCGCGCTCCTCCAATTTATCGAGCACGCGCCCGAGCTGATCATCAACATAGCGAATCTGGCCACAATACATCGCCATGGCCTTCTTAAAATCGTCTTCCGATGCTTCACCCGCCCGCGAGTTTTCCCGCCATAGCGTCATACGGTGCGGTTCACCCGCCACCGCTTCGCGGCGAAAATTGGACGGCAGTTCAAACTGATCCGGCGAAAACATCGAGGCATACGGTTCCGGCGCGGCAAAGTAGGGATGCGGATCTTGATAGTTTAGAGTAAGGAAAAAAGGCTGATCCGTTTTAGAACGTCGGTCAATATAGTCCAGTCCGGCCGTGGTCAACCGCTCCGTCACATTCCAAGGACTGGAAGCATCCAGCACCCCCGAACTCCAACTGCGAGTATAATCCGGATGATCATCCATATTCCCAATGCAAATATCCTCGCCCTCGTCGTAAAGCACGCCGACCGCATCCTCCGCCACAATATGATCCTTCCCGAAAAGCGCACGATGATAACCGGCGTGTTCCAATGCTTGGAAGATATTCGGGGAATCCGGATGCATACGCCCGCCGTAGTTACGGCACCCGTGTTCCGATGGATACTGCCCCGTCACGACCGACGTGCGGCTTGGGCCGCACATTGGACTGGAACAGAACGCCCGATCAAAATTGGTTCCCATTGCAGCCAAACGCGACAACTGCTTTGTTTCAATGAACGGGTGACCATTAGGCGTCATATAGTCCGCCCGCATCTGGTCCGGATTTATGATGACAATATTAAAATTTCTTCGTTCCATACATCCCCCTGCTCATTCAGCATTTTACCAAATGATACGACAAAATATTGAGGAGTACCTGTGGCTGCCGGACTCACCACCTTCCCCCGGTCCGATGATCGCGTGCAGAATCATTTCCAGCACCACAAGGATCCTACCGACCATGAGTCCGCATACTGTACCCCATAGAACGGTCCGTACAATGCAAGAAAAGTGATCGGTCAAAAATTTACCACCAGCGAAAGAGGCCAATTACTAAAGGCTCATGATACCGAGAAGCAAAACCCAGCAACCCCGTTCAATAGTAACGTATAGCGGTCCAAACAATCTCCATAACGAAACAGAACCCTCCCACTCTTTCACCTTCTTCGATCGTATTAAGGGCTGGGTGAGATCATGGTGCCCTCTTTCAAAACCTGATCACTCCCCGACACGTGGATCTCCACTCTTGATTTTCCAATCCGTGGAACTATAGTTCCGCCCTTTTAATCGGTTATTGGACTAATTATGAGCGAAATTGAAACAGGTGGATATGAACACCGCTTCGGCGGACTTTTCCGGCTTTACGGGAAAAATGCAATGGATCAGCTACGGCAGGCCCATGTGCTGATGGTCGGCGTGGGTGGCGTCGGCTCTTGGGTGGCCGAAGCACTGGCCCGTTCAGGCCTTGGAAACTTGACTCTAGTGGATTGGGACGATATCTGCTTTTCAAATACCAACCGACAGATTCATGCCATGACCGGCACTGCCGGACGGGCTAAAGTGGATATTCTGGCCGAGCGCATCCATCTAATTAATCCAGAATGCAACGTTACTCCGATCCGCGAATTCTATTCCGAAAAAAATGCCCATGACTTAATCACGACCGACCTCTCCTACGTGGTCGATGCCATCGATAAGAAAAATGCGAAGATTCATCTTATCACGCAGTGTGCCACTCAGGGCATTCCAATTATTGTGAGTGGCGGAGCCGGCGGACGAATTGACCCTTCAAAAATTGAAGTGACCGATTTGCGGGATTCGCACAACGATCCCCTACTCGCTGCGTGCCGGAAACAGCTGCGCAAAAACATTCCAGGCATGCATCTACAGCACAAAAAGAAATTCGGCATTCCCTGTGCTTTCTCTGCTGAGATCATTCGCTACCCCCTCCCCGATGGCAGCATCTGCTTTGAGAAACCCGTGATGGGTGATGGCCCCAAACAACTCGACTGCCAGTTCGGATTCGGCTCGGCCTCTTTTCTAACGGGTAGCTTCGGCTTTGCCATGGCCGCCCGCATTATCAACGACCTGACCAAAGAATAAGTAGAATACGAGCGACGGTGCAGCACAAAAATCGAGTAAACCAATCAGTTGGCGGCCTACCTGACTACTTAAACTCCCCATGCGTCTCCAGCACCTGCACTTTTTCCCATGGTGTATTCTCTCTCGGAATATGACCGTATGAATCAAGATGCGCTCCGCAGGTCAAAAATAGTCCCAGTTACCCTCCCCCGTGATTAAACAGGTGCTCAATCGCTGAATCATCATTCCGAAGTCATCAGGCATACTTTAGGGCCTTCTATACCACGCATACTCGCCATTGGATTTTCGAGGATCCAAATAGACCAGCACAAGGCTTCAGCTCCAGCTGATTCATCAGCATCTCTTCGGTCATCGATTAACTGGGGCAAAACCGTGGTGCACCCTTTGACTTTTACTGAGCGGGGGTCCAGCTGGCGGCTTGGGCGCGCCTAGAACTTCGAGGAGATGGTGCGGGATTGCTCCCGTCGAAGGGTTGCTCAATCGTAAGCGTCCGAAGTTTCACCCCGCCTATTTTCGCGGGAGGCCTTCCATTGTGAAGGGGTGTAGTCGATG
>JBAHZU010000085.1:0-43530 GCA_037132875.1 Pontiella sp. | reverse complement strand
TTTGTAAAAGAGTTGAGTAATAGGCGATAAATGTCAGTACTTAGCTCCCTCGTAGCGATGATAAAAGAGGCAATTGTGGGAAATATGAGGTAAGCCTATTTTAGGTTGTAAGAAAAAGGATGTTTATTCTACCTATACTCTACTCTGAAAGTCCCACTATAGCTGATTATTATGAGGGGATGCTTAAGCCGATCACTAGGTATTGTTTGTTCATGACAGACTCTGAGTTTTGGTGTGAGAACTAAAATTCTGCCTTCAGCTCTCTCACTTATCAACCTTCATCTGTTGCACTTATTCTATTACTCCAGCATCGGTTCAAACCGAATTAACTGATCGGTCCGACCGAAATACGCAGCTTTAAGAGCGAATGCTTTTGTCTCTTCTTTCATAATTACCTATCCTTAAATGATTAAGTTAATGATAGGTAATTACACAGATTTCAGGACAGGGTAAAATCAAGTTACCTAAATGTATCAAAAGACAACGCGGGTTATAAAATTCCCATCTTTATAATTACTTTTACTTATTATTTGCCCATTTTCGCGATAATAAATAGAATCCCCATTAAGCTTTCCATTCTTATAACTTTTTTTATGTTGAATTTCCCCATTCTTGTAATAACTAATAACTACATCGTCACTAAGCTTCCCATCTTTATAATTCTTTTTATATCTTATTTGACCACCCTTGTGATAACCGTTCCGCTCTCTTAATTTTCCATCTACAAAATAATCTTCAAAAAAATACATTGGCCTTGATAAATATCCAGATTCATTACGCTTATAGAACCAACTCCATGCCCCTTGTTCGAGGTCATTTCGTTTTACCCCCCCTTTCCACTCAAGCCACTTTATCGCGTTTAAACTATAAGCCACCCCCCTTTCATACGTATAATTCTTATCTCTAACAATATTCATAGATGTAAACTGTGTAGTAAATGTTTTTAAATCAACTTTTGATTTCCACAGATTATTTTTTATTTTTTTTCCATTATAGTAAATATTTTCGTTATCTTTCCCGTACCTAGTCGGCTCCCCAGTACTATCGAATAAGACTCGAAACGTGCTTACATTTATTTCAACTGCTTTCTTACCAAGGAAATAAATATGATTTTTATCATTTGAATACATACTATTATTTATAACTTCAAATGTATCAGGGTCAGCTCCAATAATAAGATCATAAATATGATAAACATGCTTTTTATCTTTTGAAAAAACAATTCCCCCCTTCCTCTCTTGAGCATCAAATGACCTCAAAACTTCAAATGTGTTTGGGTCTGCACCTACAATCTCATTAAATAGTTGTTCTCCAATGAAAACCTTATTTTTATCTTTATAATAATCGGTAGTTATACCCTTGAATATAATTTCCTGAAAAGTTTTTGCATCAATATCTTTTCTTTTTTTATCAAAATGGTAAACACTATTTTTATCTTTATAATAACTTCGAGAAACGTGTGAGAATGTTGATGGGTTAGCACCTTTTAACTTTTTACCCATCCAATATACATTATTTTTATCTGTAGAATAAAATCCATTCATCCCCGGTTCAGTTGACTTAAATATTTTAAAAGTTTCAGGGTCCGCACCTTTAATTTCATCGACCATTGACGTATAGACTTTATATTTATCCTTCCAATACACGGCTATTTTTTCGCCTTTTCCTTTTTTCCATGCAAAGACTTGCTCAAAGGTATCTACATCAACCCCTTTTTGCATGAAGTTCCGCTCGAAAACGTTATATTGGTCTTTTCCGACGTCCTCTTCTCCCATTGATTTAAACGTTTTTGCGTCAGCGCCTTCAACTTCCCGAACCCCGTATACTATATCTATATGATAAACTTTTCCTTCTTCTATTTTATATTTTTCTTTGTCATGAATAAGCTTTCTATGCTGTATGTGATTGTTAGTTTTCATATTTTCTGCGCCACCTTCAAAAACGATAAATAAAATTAGTAGTAGTGATAAGTTTAAGGATTTCGTCATTTTTTCCCTTTCTAAAACCAGCTTTGTTAACCATTGATCGTACGTCTTCAAATAAAACCAAAAGGCGGACTCAATTCTAAAACATCACCAACAACAGCAAACAAGCTTAACACTGCTTTGTTGGGCGCTCAATAATAAATTTAAGTTTTGTTAATAATTACTATGTCATTGATATTAAATTGAAAAAATAAAATTTGATACTATGCCACAGAATAAAAGGGGTCAGAGCCGAATGGCACTTCCTTAAGGGCTTCTTCTACGCAAAAAGCCCAATAAAACTGGCCCTTTTTGTTGTTCATCATCAGGTCAAAAATAGCTGCATTTATAGAATGCCATTCGGGTCAGTCCCGTCATCTAGTAATAAGCTCTAAATTACGTCATTACGGGACCGGCCCCTTTCCCGACCCCTTTCCGCATCGAGACTGCGAAATGTTTTTAGATACGTTGTAAAAGGGGGCGATCCTATAAATTAATGATTCAATCGTTTCAACATCGATGCGCGGAATACCTACCGATCATTTTCTGGAGGTAGAATCGAAAAATATTTTCAGTCCGGCCATCCGTTGTTCCCACCTGGTCCAAAGGCTTCTGGCGGCGCATTAAGATCTCGAAACAGTGCGGCCGTGCGGATCGCATCGCTATGGAGCGCCATATTATACCAACAGAAACTATCCAGAGCCTTGTTCTCAGGATAGTTCACCCCACTCTTCAGATCTGCCGTTCAAGCTTCCGAATTTTAGCGATCCTCGGCATCGCACAACCTCCCCGGTGTTGACCTGGTGTTGTTTGGTGCAATTAAAACCGTTTAATAGCACCCAATAGGGTCCAATAGCGCACGATTGACGTTTTTTTGAGAAATACGAAGAATCATCACTTTAGCCAATCATACCCATAAAAAAGGCCCCATTTGCATGGGGCCTCTATTAAAGTGGCAGAGAGAGAGGGATTCGAACCCCCGGAAGCTTGCGCCTCTCCGGTTTTCAAGACCGGTACCTTAAACCACTCAGACATCTCTCCGTTTGGAAGAACGCGGAATGTATATATTTCGATGGTTTCATAGCAAGCCGTTTTTATAAATAATCCTTCCTTTTCGCATTTTCGGCCCTTTTCTTTGTCATTCCAAGGATTGGAAAGTCAGATGTATCATGCTTTTGATTTGAGCAAGGTCCATTTGCTTGTTAAATTCTATCTCTATGTATTTAAATACACTTTTCAGACGACTGATCACGGGGATGTTGTTAAGCGGAATGACGGGTTCTGTTCTAGCGGCACGCTACTATGTGGATTCGAATGCTCAGGGGAAAGCGCCTTCTGGCGAATCCTGGGACACCGCATTCCCGACCATTCAAATGGCATTGGATACTGCCACAACCAATGGAGGCGGACAGGTTTGGATCCGAGCGGGAGTCTATCGGCCCGAAGGAATCAGCAAAAGTGCAACCTTTGAACTGACTCCGGGCATTTCTCTGTATGGTGGATTTCGTGGCGGCGAAACCCTGCTGGAGCAGCGTAACCACAAAGCCAACCGCACGGTATTAAGTGGGGACATTGGGCGCATCGGCACCTCATCCGACAACTCCTACCACGTCATCACAACTTCCGGGGACAGTACGATTGATGGATTCATCATTTCGCAAGGCAATGCCAATTCCATTTCAGAAAATCGATTGGGCGGCGGCATGCACATTCTGCCTGGCAGCAAAAACCTCTTCATTGCCAACTGTACCTTTGAAAAAAACAATGCGGAGCTTGGAGGCGGCCTCTACCTCAAGGATGCGGCGTTAACGATTTCGAATGTCACCTTCTATTCCAACTCCGGGGATCTCGGAGGGGCAATTGCCATCGAAGGAAACAGCACGTTAACCATTCAAGATTCTATATTCACCTCCAATTTCGCGCCGCAAGGCGGCGGGGCCCTTTCGATTGGTGAAGGCGGAAGAGTTCGTATCAGCCGGACGTCTTTTTTGTATAACTCGACCGATGGAACGGGCGGGGCTCTACAGGCGCAGGCCCATAAAGAATCGGGTATTCACCTGGAACTACACCATTGCACGTTCACCGAAAATTCGGCTCGAGAAAATGGCGGGGCCACCTTTTTTTCCGGTCCCTTCCCTGCGGTGGTTCAATCTTGCCGCTTTGAAAAAAACTTTTCCATCCGGGGCGCGGGAGCCATGGCCAACCTCGGCGGGACCACGTTGGTCTTGCTGGAATCCACCTTCGACAGCAACAAAAGCCCCAAGGGCATCGAGGCGATCCGCTTTGATGGCTCCTCCAGCGTGGTTAAATCTAAAGCCGAAGCGGAGCAGTTGGCTCTGAACCACAAAACGGGGTTCCAATCCTTGGAATCTGAGGTAGAAACACCGGCGGTTAAAAAACGCCAGCTACCGGATGCCTTTGTCTATCTGGCCAAGGACCATTCCAAACTGAAACTGCATGAATTGGCTTCTGATTCGGTCTATACCGTTTTTGTGCTGGGCGATCTAACGGATAAGGAGTTCATCAAATCCTACCGCCACATCGAAGCCGCCGCCCGAGATTTCTATCCCAAGGGGATTCGATTTTATTACATCTACCGCCACTTAAAGTATCCAGAGAACAATGGCTACATCCGGCCCTTTCTGCTGAAAGAACGGGCTCGTCATGCTCAAGTGGCTCAAGAACAGTTGCAGACGTCTGTTCCATGGGTTTATGATGGGCTGGATAATCAGGCCGCCAAAGCACTGGCAAAGGAGAGCGAAGCCAACGTATTCATTTTCTCCAAGTCTGGAGAGGAAACCTATCAAGGTGCTCTTTCAGAACCGGGTCTTTTTCGGGATATGCTCATCCAACTGGCCGGAGCGGTGGAACAACCGTACAACCTTGAAACCCTCCCGACGTCTCTGATGCAACCCCAGAAAATGGCAGCAATAAAATTTGTGGTGCGGCCCCAAGTAAGCGTGTCGACCGATCAGTTCAAACCGTTGCTGATCAGCCCCAAAGAATCGAGCAATCCATTTTATGTTAAAGCCCGGGTGGAAGCCAGCGAGACCCTGCTCGCCACCGGCAACGGCAAGCTCTATCTGGGGTTCCATATCGACCCGCTCTACCGCGTGGAATGGAACAATCTAAGTGCCCCACTTAAATATATGATCAAAACGCCCCAAGGCGTGGTGGCTCCATCAATCCATTCGGCCGCACGGGTCAGCGCCACGGCAACCGATTCCGAACCCCGAGAATTCATTTTGCAGGCCCGTCAGCTCAACTTGGACAAACCGCTCCTGCTACAGGTCACCTATTCCATCCACACCACCGCCAAACGCAATATTGAAGTGGTTCAGCAGTACACCATCGATCTAAAAATCGATGCCTTTGGGGGCAATGTGATTGGTCGGCAGATCAGCGTCAAAAATAGCGTTTCCGCTAAAGAAAGACGTATCGCGCAGCACAATGCCTTTAAATCCTTACTCCGCCGTTACGATATCGACCGCAATGGAAAATTAACCAAGGATGAAGTGATCGGTAGCCTCCGCAGCAATTTTGAAGAAATTGACAGCAATGGTGATGGTGCGATCACCGAAAGTGAATATACCGCGTATCTCAATAAAAAATAATCAACCGGCGAGTCGATCCACTTCCTGCTGACGAATGGCCTCTTCATGAATCGACTGCATCAGTTGCAGCACAAAATCCTCGGAGAGTTCTAAGTCCGCCCCACGCTTCACTCGGTCGGACAGAATTTCCTGCCACCGATGCGGCTGTAGCGTGGAAACCTTCTGTTCAACTTTCAGGTGGCCCATTTTGCGAACCATATTCATTCGCTTCCCAAGCAACTCCAATATCTGGCTATCGAGTTCATCCACCCCTTCTCGCAATTCACTCATGCAGTTCCTAAAAACAGCGTTATCGCTCTGCTCGCTGGAAAACTTCAGATTGCCAATCATTGCAATAAATTGTTCCGGCGTCAGTTGCTGCGCAGCATCGGAAAGCGCTCGGGGCGGATCCGGATGCACTTCCACCATGAGCCCATCAAACAACAGATCCATGGCTTCCTGCGCAATAATGGAAATTAAATCGGAGTGACCGCAGATATGGCTTGGGTCGCAGATCATCGGCACCTCAGGCATTCGCCGCATCAATTCAATCGGCATTTTCCAAGCGGGCGCATTTCGATAGCGCATTTCCAACGAAGAGTTCACACCGCGATGAATGGCCCCCAACTTGGTGAGCCCAGCATTGGCCAGCCGCTCAAGGGCCCCGATCCAAAGTCCGACATCGGCGCTCATTGGATTTTTCACGAAGACGGGAATATCCGTTCCCCTCAGGGCATCTGCAATCGCCTGCACGGAAAAGGGGTTGGTGGTCGTGCGCGCCCCGATCCACAAAACATCCAGTCCATATTCCAAGCATGCTTCCACATGCGAAGGCTCTGCCACTTCCGTGCCGACGTTCAATCCGGTTTCCGAGCGGGCCCGATCCAGCCAGGCCAGCCCCCTCAATCCCACGCCCTCGAAACTACCCGGCCGTGTGCGCGGTTTCCAGATCCCAGCCCGCATGAAATTCACTCCAGATCCGACCAAGGCTTTGGCCGTTGTTAGCACCTGTTCCTCGCTCTCAGCACTGCACGGCCCCGCTGCAATGAAAATTCCTTCCGTAGACAAACCCCAGTTGCTCATTTTGTTGCAATCCATGAAACACCTCGCTGTTTAGTCTCGGTATTCTTCCATGATTTAACACAAGACGCAACCTACAGCGCTTGCCGAAGCGGCGGCGGCCTTGTAAGGTTTTCCATCTCCAACGAAAGGAACTCTTATGATCGATATTGATACCGCAAAAAAAATTGCCGTCCTGATTGATGCTGAAAATGCGTCGCATAAAATGCTCAGTGCGGTCCTCACCGAACTGTCCAAACATGGACATATTTTGGTTAAGAAAGCCTATGGAGATTGGAGCAGCAAACATCTGATCAACTGGAAACAGCCACTCAATGATTTGGCCATTACCCCCGTTCAGCAGTTTTCCTACACGCAGGGGAAAAATTCCTCCGACGCAGCCATGATTATCGACACCATGGATCTGCTCTACACCGGAAAGTTCGATGCGTTTGCCTTGGTTACTTCCGACAGCGATTTCACCAAACTAGCTTCCCGACTGAAAGAAGCACAGATCTATGTGTTTGGCGTGGGTGAAAAAAAGACCCCGCAGGCCTTCCGCAGTGCCTGCGACGATTTTATTCTGACGGAAGTGCTACAGATCCCCGAAGAAGAAAAACCGAGCACCAAGAAAGTCGTAAAGAAAACCACAACCAAAAAACTGACCCAGCAGCAGATCCTCAAGCAGGATACCAAGCTGGTGAATATTCTGCGCGATGCGGTCGATGAATATGCCGACGACGATGGATGGGCCCAGCTGGCCACCTGCGGAAGCTTGATCAAACGACAATATCCCGATTTTGATCCCCGCAACTACGGCTTTAAAAACTTCACCCTGCTCTTCATTGGCATTGGCCTATTCGATATTGATAAACGAAAAATCGGTGCCACCAATACCATCTTTGTGAAGGATAAGAAAAAATAGGCGGCGGCACCTTCCCCGCTGCCCATCGGCAACGCCCGTCAGCGCAGCAACTGCCGCGGCGTTTTCATGGGTTTGCATCAGCACGAAGCCTTTTCCTGCATTCCCCACCTCTTACTCATCGTCATGTTCTGCTCGGGGATTTAAAAGAATAATGGCCTGAACCATTGTTCCCATTCCCAAGGCGGACTCGATGGCAAACTCATCGGACACCCGTTTCACATTCGGCAGTCCCATGCCGGCCCCAAATCCTTGCGATCGGATCCACTCGTTTGCCGTTGAATAGCCCCGCATCATCGCTTTTTCCGTGTCTTCAATACCGGGTCCGCGATCGTGCGATGAAATTTTTACGCGCTCGTCATTAATATCAAACCCGAGCATTCCGCCATTCGAATGAGCCACCAAGTTAATTTCCAGTTCATAACTGGCCACCGCAACCCGCCGGACCGTTTTGGGAGGAACCCCGCGTTCCTTCAGATACTTTTTAATTTCGCAGGATGCCTTCCCCGCATTTTCAAAGTCATAGCGATTCAGCGGGTAGACCTTCGAAAGTTTGAGCGCGTTCTGATCCTGCGGTTGTTCACTTTTTTGTTCCATCTCCCGAAGCTGACGCGAAAGCTCGCGAATCAGCGCATGGTTGATGTTGCGAAATGTGAGAATGCCAGTCAGTTCATTTTTCTTATTCACAATCGGGAACTGACGAAACGAAAATTTTCCGAACGCAGAAATGCCAAAGGAGAGCGGCATCTCTTCGGCGAGGGTTTGAACCTCGCCCACCATCCATTGCGTCACGCATTCCTCCATGGCACCCTGTTCCAGGGCATTCATGAGGTCGTTCATGGTCACAATGCCAACCACGCGCTGGTTATCCACCACCGGCACCCCGGTGATTGAATTATCTTTCATAATGGTCTGCACATCGCGCATGGAGCAGTTTCGGGTCACCGTAAATACCTTACGGGTCATGACCTCACTAATGCGGAGGCCGTAGACCAGCTCCTGCACGCGCAACGAAGATTGAAGCGGTTGTTTATGCTCCTCGCCCATCAGGGTTCCATGAGGCGGCCGAGTTCGATGCAGGTTTCATATTTGGGGTGCCGGGTGCAAAACAGCGCAATCCCCTGATCCTGAGCCAGTTCAATCATCCCCTCTGTCACCGTTTTATTGTTTGCAACCACGACCGCCTCCGAACCAACAATGCTGGCCGACCGAATCGACTGCTCTGTGGAGAGCGATGTAATCAGCAAAAGTTCATCCCGATCGCTCATCAGAACATCACTCATGAGGTCCGAGGCAAAAATGGTTTCAATATTTATTTTTTTCCAGTCCACTGGGCCGCAAATCAATTTGGCATCCAGTGCGTGAGCGATACGTTGTAATTTCATTCTTCTCCAAAAAATTCAAGGGGATCTAAATAACGGCGGGATTGAAAACGTTTTCCCTCAACGGTTCAACCGAAATATCCCAATTACGCCGCTTTTACTAGGCCGCGGCTTCCAATTATTCTAAAAAATGCAGGAGCCCAGTGTGCCGTAGATACGCGGGGTGAGCCCGGCGAGCACCCCGGCCGACTCCGCAGGACTCCCACCGAAAGAGAGGGGGTGAAAATTCAGGGCCCTCTCTTTTTCCCGTGTTCGGAAACAGGTATTGAATAAACACCGCGTAGCCTGTATTTCTTTTCTTTCACAAACAGATATAGGAGATCCGTTATGGAGTTCGAACTCAACCCGATTGAACAGCGAGTTTTAGGAAGCCTGATTGAAAAAGAGATGTCCACGCCGGACCACTATCCCCTCACCCTCAATGCACTCGTCAACGCGTGCAATCAAAAGAATAACCGCCATCCGATCATGGAGTTGGATACGGCCACCGTAACGCACACGCTCTATGAACTCCGCATGGAACATAAATTGGTAATCGAAGTATCCGCCTCCAACAGCCGCGTCATGAAATATCGCCACAACCTTGCGGAACACTGGTGTTTCTCCCTCTCCCAAATGGCCATTCTCTGCGAGCTGTTTCTACGCGGGCCACAAACGCCCGGCGATTTACGCGCACACTGCTCCCGCCTGCATACCCTCGCCGACTCCAACCAAGCCGAACAGCTCTTGAATCAACTGAAAGACAACGAGGAAGGCTGTTTTGTGGTCCAACTTCCCCGACAGCCGGGAAAACGCGAACGTCGCTGGGCGCACCTATTTGGAGCCGCCCCTGAAATCCAAGAGGAAGAACCGGAAGAAGAGCTGGCCACAGAAATGCAAACGGGTCCCAGCCGACTGGAACGTATCCAGATCTTGGAAGACATTGTCGTTGACCTCCATCAGGAAATTTCCGACCTAAAGAAACAATTCGAAGCCTTCCAACAAGCCTTCGAATAAAAATCCCCTCCCGTAAACCCGCTCCTTAAAGCGGACTTACGAAAGCGGGGATCCCCCCGCTTACCCTATTTTTAAAGTGTACGGCCCCTGTTCGGGCCGCACGCTCCATGGGATTTGAATCCCCGCCTTACTTGACCTCGGCAGCTTTTGCGAGAGCTTCTTTGACTTGGGCGGTCACAACATCCCACTGCTTATCGGCAATCTGCTGTTGAGTGGCCAACCAGGAACCGCCGATGGCGCTGACAGTCGGCAAGGACAGGTAATCATTCATGTTATCGAGGTTCAATCCACCGGTCGGGCAGAAACGCACCCCCAGCGATGCATAAGGAGCACTGAGGTTTTTCAGCATGTTCACCCCACCCGCGGCACCGGCCGGGAAAAATTTCAACATTTTCAAGCCCATGGCCAAACCGGCTTCCATTTCGGAAGGTGTCATAACCCCAGGAATAAAGAGCGTGTCATTTTCCTGAAAATAGGAAACCGTATCCGGATTCAGCCCCGGCGCAAGGCCGAAGTTCACACCGATATCGATACACATTTTCGCCTGGTCTTCTGTCACCACAGTTCCGGCTCCCAGTAGCATTTCCGGCAACGCCTTTTTAATATTGGCCAACGCCTGTGGAGCGGCGGCCGTGCGGCAGGTGACCTCAATCACATCCATACCACCAGCCAGCAGCGCTTCCGCCAGCGGAACGGCATCGTTGGCATCTTCAATTACAATCACCGGAATCACCGGGCGTTTCAAAAGTTCGTTTAACATAGCTAAGCTCCTATTTCAGTTTTAAACACAAAGACCCGACGGTCACAAAAGACCGCTGAATTCAGACCTGTTAAAGGCCTTCGGTCCGTCGGATTTAATTTATGGTTTTAGCGATCTACTCGTGCACCGGCGCCGGCGACGATTTTTTCAACTTCTGCGAGAGAGGCCATCGTGGTATCGCCCGGCGTGGTCATGGCCAGCGCACCGTGCGCGGCGCCATATTCAATTGCCTTCTCCGCATCCTGCAGCACCATGAGTCCGTAGATAAAGCCGGAAGCAAAACTGTCGCCCCCGCCCACACGGTCCATAATTTCGAGTTCCGGGCGATGCGCAGACGTGTAAAATTGTCCATCCACCCAGCACATGGCGCCCCAATCGTTCACCGTGGCGGTCTTCACGCCGCGCATGGTGGTGGCCGTGGCTTTAAAGTTCGGGAATTCCGCAACGGCTTTCGTGATCATTTGCTGGAATGCACCAACTTCCAGATCGGTCAGGTGATCATCCGCACCTTCAATCTCGAAACCAAGACACGCGGTGAAGTCCTCTTCATTTCCAATCATGACATCCACATACTGCGCGATCTCACGGTTGATTTCCTGGCATTTTTCCAGTCCGCCGAATCCCTTCCAGAGGGAAGGACGGTAGTTCAAATCGTAGGAGACCATGGTGCCATATTTCTTGGCGGTCTTCGCGGCTTCAATCACCACATCTCCGGTGGTTTCAGAAAGGGCCGCAAAAATGCCGCCGGTATGGAACCAACGAACGCCTAAGGTTCCAAAGATATGATCCCAGTCAATATCGCCCGCCTTCAGTTGCGAAGCGGCGGTGTTGCCCCGGTCGGAACAACCCACGGCGCCACGAATCCCAAATCCACGTTCGGTAAAGTTCATGCCGTTGCGAACCGTGCGGCCAATGCCATCGTAGTCCATCCACTTAATCAACGAGGTATCCACCCCGCCCTGCAGAATGAAGTCTTCCATCAACAGGCCCACATCATTTTTTGCAAAAGCCGTTACCACCGCCGCGCGCTGACCAAAACAACGGCGCAAACCCCGAGCCACATTGTATTCGCCGCCGCCTTCCCACGCGCTGAATTGGCGGGCCGTGCGGATTCGGCCTTCCCCGGGATCCAAACGAAGCATCACCTCGCCCAAAGAAAGAATATCGTATTGGCAGTCTGCTGCCGCTCGTAGTTCCAGTTTACTCATTGCCACTCTCCTTATGATAAAATGTGGAAACATCTTACCGAAATCTGCGCCCTTGTGAATACGCATTTAGCGCATAATATCGGCCATTTTGCGTACCACATGACCCTATCCCTCCTATTCCAAAGCGACCGGCCCCGAGCTTTAGTCTACAAAACGATATCTTTTCCGATAGGCGGAAGGCGTGGTTTCCGTTTCCCGTTTGAAGGCTTGGTTAAAACGTTCGCGCGTGGTGTAGCCACAGGATTCGGAAAGATCCTCAATGAGTCTATCGGTTTCTTTGAGCAAACGACAGGCGCGCTTAATGCGCTCCCGACGAATGGAGTCGTGCACGGAAACCTGCAGCAGGGAGCGAAATCGATTTTCCAAGGTGCGCCGTCCCACATAAGCCGCTTTAGCCACATCGTTCACCAAAATGGGCTGGTGAGCATTCTCACGAATATAGCTCAGGGCCGCCGCCACGGCTTTATCGCCCAGCGCGGTGAGATCGGTTGAATGGCGTTCCACAATTTGCTCCGGATGAATCCGAATGGGCTCGGCGGGCCCCTTTTTCTCTCGAATCATTTGGTCGAGCATCTGGGCGGCCTGCCACCCCACCCGCGCGGCACCAAGCTCGATACTCGACATCTGTGGCGAAAGCATTTCGCAAGCAAAGGTGTCGTTATTCACCCCCAGCACCGCCACATCTTCCGGCACTCGCAGTCCCGAATCAAGGCAGGCATTAATCAGTGTACGGCCTACCGGATCTTCCGTGGCGAGCACCCCCACGGGGCCATCGCCTTCCAAGGTTTGGAACTCGGCGGCCAAGTTTTCGATGGCCTGACGCGACTTCAGTTCCAAGCATGGAAACCCGCGCGCGGCGAGGGTTGAAAGGTAGCCGTCGTATTTCAGCGTCATATCGCCAAACACCTTGCGCCCGGTTATGGCAAAACGGCGGATGCCCTTTTCAAAAAAATAGTTGGCCGCCATACATCCAATTTCAAAGTTATCGACCACGACGGAGGAAACCGGAAGCTCGCTGAATCGCCCAAAAATATTAACCGCTGGAATCCCGCGTTTCCAAAGGGTGGAAACTGCCTCCTGATCCAGCAAACCGATCACCCCATTTCCCGACCAATTCTTCAGATCTTTCGAAAAAACTTCTGGAACCCCCTTGGGAGCATAGAAGCGCCAGTTGCCCTGCTGAAAGCCATAGCGAGCAACCCCCTCGACCACATCGCGCACAAACGGATTGGCATAATTCATGGCCAGCGCAATTTCAATTGAGTTCATTGTTTGCTCCATTCAGAGCCTCGGCTTTGTGGGCCATAAAAAGGATATTTGGCCCCCTGAAGTCGACGCACATCTGATGCTGAGAAATGGCACTCTCGGCGCCAATAAAAATAATTCTAACCACAACAAGTACTCCCCGTTCTGTTGCCGAGCTTATCGGAGTGCTAAAGCAAAGCAAAGGCCGGAGTGTCATTCCCCCTTCTCGTGTCCATTAAGGACTCGATTTTTCGTTCTCTACATATACCCAACCGAGTCATATCACGGCATCCGAGTGCTCATTTATTCGATGACCATCCATTTTTCCAGGAATTGGAACACGACAGAGGAGATGATACATGAAACCTATGAGTAGAAGATCGTTTCAACAAACCGCCGCGGCGGCATCCACCGCCCTTCCCATGTTCAGCATTGGTAAGCCCGGGCAATCGGCCAATAGCAAAGTGAATGTGGCCATGGTCGGAGCCGGCAATATTGCTGGCCAGGCATATGGAGGAACGAGAAACGAAAATATTGTGGCACTTTGCGATGTGGATTCCGCCATGATCGACAAAAATTTGAAAAAACATCCGGACAACCCTTCCGCCAAGCGCTTTACTGATTTCCGCGTGATGTTCGATAAAATGGGTAGCGAAATCGATATGGTCTGCATTAACACGCCCGACCACACCCACTTTGTGGCTTCAATCGCGGCCATGGAGCGCGGGATTCACACCTTCATCCAAAAACCATTGACCCACGACATCTGGCAGGCGCGCACCCTGAAAAAGGCCAAAGACAAATATAAAGTCCTCACAAATATGGGCAACCAGGGCCACACGTTTAATGGCATCCGCCAGCTCAAAGAGTGGTACGACTCCGGCATCTTTGGCCAGATTACCGAAGCCCACTCCTACATCCGTGGACCCAGCTGGGATGGCAACTATTTCAAACGCCCCGACACCCTTCCCCCCACGAAAGATCCGATTCCAGAAACGCTGGACTGGGATCTCTGGCAAGGCCCCTCGGGACCTACCCCATTTAACCACCTCTACCATCCAAAAACCTGGCGCGGCTTCAATCGCTATGGTACCGGCACCTTTGGCGATTGGTTCTGCCATGTGGCTGATGCACCGGTCTGGTTGCTCGACCTTTATGAACCTGTTGCGATCGAAGCTGAAAAAGTCGTCGGTGGGGATGATTGGATGGTGGCCGATGGGTGCCGAGTGCGCTTTGATTTCGAACGCCGCGGCGACAAAGCACCTTGCAAATTTTACTGGTATAACGGCGATCCCAAGCTATTCCGCCCACAGCCCCCAGCCGACTGGAGCTGGCCGGGCAAACAGCCCCGAGTCGGCACCTTCTACCACGGCACCAAAAATAGCGGATACACCGATGAACGTTCCAACAACCCACGGCTTGGAAACAAAGATGCGGCCATTGAGTTCAAGAAGGCCGGTTATCCGGAAGAGAAATTCCCTCGCATCAAAGGCGGTCCGATTCTCGAGCTAGTCCATGCCATTAAAGGCGGCCCGGAATGTGGAGCAAACCTCGACTATGCCTCCCCCTTCACCGAAATCATGCTGCTGGGAATCCTGGCGGTGAATCATGGTGGAAGAATCGAGTGGGACTCCAAAAATATGCGCGTCACCAACCGTCCGGAACTGAACCAATATCTAAAAGATCCAGTTCGTAAAGGTTGGGAATGCGGAGAGGATCTCTGGTCATAACGAGCCAACCTCTGACATCAAAAACCGCCGCGAGGAGAAGATGAGTAACCCCGCGGCGGCAAACAATCCCTCCAGAAGGAGACATCCGTTTTATAAATGAATTTCCGGCTTTATTGCCGCCATGCTTCCAACCTATAGAAGAGATTGGGTTCGTCGACGCGGATCGCAACATCCATCTGCAATGCACCGCCATTGCCCAAATACTCCTGAGAAGTATTCTCCCAGTTCGGATCAACCAAACTTGCAGTGGACAGCACGCGGTAATGATGCCCCAGCCCGGATTCCAAAATGGTAATCAAAAGTTGCTGTCCTCCGCTTCCGTCATCCCCGATTACCAGCGAGCCGATGACGACGTCATCCGGATGAATCAGCATCGATGGCCTTGCCGAAACTTCGGATGAATCCACACTTTCCGTCTCGTTGTAGAGCGCATTAATCACATAATAATAGTTCGTTCCCTCGAGTAACCCCGAATCGATGTAATTTGTCGTTAACGGTCCTAAAGCCAATTCCTCGTACGGTCCTCCGGTGACCAACGAGCGTTTCAGATTATACCGGGAAGCCCCGCTTGTTGTTTCCCAAGTCAGGTCAATTTCCGAGGCACTCAAAGGCGACGCCGTGAGTTCTTCTGGTGGAGTCAGCACGATCGTTCCGCTTTCAAATTCTGCAAGGGTCATACGATCCAGTTCAACACAGCCTCCCGACACATATACCCGCATACACTGCACGCTGTTCGTAAGCATCAAATTCTGTGCAACCGTATACGTGGCCCAATTGGATACGCTTCCGGTCGACGGCAAAATGACATCGGTGGTCACCTCTCTTCCAGCAAAAGAAAATCGGATGGCACCTTCATTCGTAGCCGCATAATGAACGGACAGACTATATTTCCGAGTTTCCGGAATATAAACGGTATAGCTGACCCACTCCCCCGCTTCCATATCCGTTAGCGCATATCCGCCTTCGGAACAGGTCGTGATATCGACTCCCTCGTCACTACGGTATGCACCGCCGGTATTCGTGGACGTCAGATCGTGATAGGTTCGGCCCTCGCCGTTTACCGCAAAATAGTCATAGTTTTCAGCCTCAATCGTACAGGGGACGACATGCATTCCATATTCAGGCAAACCATTCGGAAGAAAACCGAGGATCGGATCGCCATAACAATAGTCCGGCCGGCGAGCAGTAAGTGCCCCCCAACCCAGGGCGTCATTGGCCCAGCCAGCCACTTCATATCCGGAAAGTTCAATCGCCTTGTCGCGGGCCCGCAGGGTCCACTTCACGTCTCCTTCCGTTTTAAAACCTCTGCCAACATAGTGAGCCACGGGCAGTTCAAACACGGGCCGGACAACACTAAAGCCTCCGACCGCATTCGTACTCATCGCCTTGGAGAACCAACGTAACGTTCTATCATCCCGCTGAATAAATTCGCCGGAAGCAACCGTCGGCACCCAAGGAGATGGCTGATCCGGATACGATTGGATGTCGGATACGTTATAGCGCATATTATATTCGAGGCCCAGTAACAGACGGTCATTCGCATGGCTGTAAAGATCGTCGCCCTGATTCCACGCCATTTCGGCCATCGAGCAAATCAGACCTATTCCAAAGAAGGTATGCTGCATATCTCGCGAACTTTCCTGACACTGGCCATTCTCCCAGATATAATGAGTCATCACCCCATTAAAGCCATAATCTTCTATTGAACTGCCCGACGAGGTACTGTAGCTATCAACAAATTCGGTCGAAGCAGTCAGGGCACCGCGTATTCGCGGACCGGAAGGATAGGCCAAATCGTCTGGTCTGTGCGGCAATCCTGTGAGGTGCCTCAGGGCCCGGTCGTACATTATTCTATGATCTAGAAAAATGCCCATGGCCATCACAGTTCTCCAACCGGAAAGTCCCTGATTTCCATGTCGAGCGGGATCACCTTGATAGGCCATCCAGTAAAAACTGGTCTCTCCCGAAGGCTTTTCCGTTGTCGAATAGCCCGGATAGACCAACATGGATTGAAATGCGTTGATCTCTTCCTCCAACCAACCCGAATAAGTGCTTTTGATCAATTCAGCGGCCTCAATCATAATATAGGCAACTCCCCCACTTAAGGAGTCCGTCCCGCCACTGGTAACAGACGTCAGGTTTGTCCACGCATTAAAGATTTCAATGGACTTATCGGCATGTCGAGAATCGCCCGTGATATACCAGCGAAGGGCATTATAGTAGGCGGCCCGAATATCACTATTCCACGCGCTGTAGTTTGGGCCCCCATCCCGGCCGAGCTCCGTAAAAGAAGGATCACCCCGCACCGTATAGTCATAGCTGGACATCGAATGAGCAGCCATCTCCTGATAGGAGGAATACCAAGGATCCCTCTGCGCTTCCACCATGTATTTCATTCGATCCAGATCGCTTAATTTATGCGTAATGCCCGGATGAACAAATTCAGAAAGCACCAAAGGCTCCCCCTCGGCCGTCACCTGGAGTGAGCGATTAACGGAATCGAGGTTAAAACTCCAGATGTTCGTATTAACGCCCGGCGCAAACTGCAGACCGTTATCCGTGAGCACCCCCTCCCACTCCATAACGGTATAGGTTCCACCGTTCATAAAAAGGCCGGAAAATCCGACATCTAGTAACGCACCCGCTTCAAACGTGACATCACCTCCGCCGTCGTCCCCCACCTCATCAATCCATATGCGGGACAGTCCTAATGCCGTTGTATCGATCCGCACACGCAATACTGAGTTGGAGTTTTGAGTCCAAGAACCATCCAGCGATCCGTTGGATCCTATTCCAATTTGAGCGACTGAAGAACCTACCACACTGAAGGTGCCCACTCCGGAGCCATCGCTCGATCCCAGATAAACACCTCCGCGGGTGATCAACGAACCTCCGCTGATCTCAAATGTTCCCGTGGCGGTCGTCGTTCCCTCTTTGCTGGTCCCAAGATAGAGTGAATTCCCGTTTAGCTCTCTACTAATACTCAACGATCCACCGCTCAGATTATAAACCCCAGATGCCCCCGTATTCCTGCCGACTTCCACTTCGCTCAAGACAACGGTGCCTCCAGTCTGGTTAACAATCCCTATACTATTTCCTCCCACCCAACTACTCCATGACGCATGTGCAGTGGCGTTAAGATTCGCTCCATCCGAAATATTCAACACTCCGGTGGTTCCCTCACCCACTCCTATACGAACCGCACAGATGTCGTTGGAGGTCGCACCACTCAGGTTGGCAACCCGATCCAGCTGCCCCCAATCTGCGGGAGCCGGATACCCTCCGGTCCAGTTCGCGGTGTTGCCAAAATCTTGATCAACACTTCCGCTAAAAACCGCCGCCTGTACCAACACACCACCCAGCAATAAATCCAACCCGAGGAATGCGTTTCTTCTTTTTTCCGTCGTCATACTGATTGAGTCCGCTCCCCCTGCCTGAATGCTTCTGAGTCCATTGAGCGATAAGAGGGAGCGATAATTCATCGCCCATCTAGATCCCATTTCGCATCGATTTATTTCTCTGCGAAATGGGATTGCTCACTTATTCCACGCCTATTTCGTAGAAGACCTCATTGGCTCCGCTGATCGTTCCCGTGTATGAGGTTTCACCCACTAGACCGAGAATATCAGACGCCGCCACACCTTCCTGCGGATAAAGTAGGCTGGTGTTGGTAATCACGCTGTAGCTTTTGCCTTCCACAGACTGCCATGTGACTACATAATCACCATTATCTAGGCTTTGATGCGATGTAATGGTCAGCACGGATGCCGCATTGGTCGGATTGGTTCCGGCGATATATTCTTCCCAGGTGAGAAGACCATCGCCATCGGTATCAAGATGGTCATCGGCTTCCGTCAGACCATATTCATTCAACCAAGAATAGGGCGTGCCGTTGGCGGTTTCACCATACGCCGTAACCCGCAGGGTGTCGTTGGTGGTATCCGCATTGGTATCCACAAAGGCGAAACTCCAAATATCGGTATCCACGCTCGGGGCGAATGCGAGGTCATCTTCCACCAGCTGTCCGCCCCATGTCATGACATCGAATGAATTATAATTGGTCACGCCCTCCATCCAGCTGATATCGAGTAAGGATCCCGCCGAGAAATAAACGTCACCGCCATTCACATGACTGTTGTCACTGTTCCTGACCTGAATCGGCGTAACGCCGCCTTCGTCCACGAGGATTTTCAGGATGCCGGTAGCATGCTGCACCCATGCACCATCCAACGTATTATTTTCCTTACCAATCTCAATCAGCGATGCGCCCGAACCTTCCACAGCAAAGGTACTGGTCCCCCCAGAATAACCCACGTGAATGGCTCCTCGCGTGGAAAGCGAACCTCCTGAAATAGTGAGATCACCGGTTCCGGCAGAGCTAAAGCCCAGTGTGATACTGGTGTTGAGACCATCCAAGGTATCAGAGGAACGAGCAATACCCAGAGAGCCACTATTGATATTAACCGTTCCTTTCGATCCGGCAATTCCGACTCGCAGGGTGTTGAGCGACAACGAGCCGTCATTCACGTTGAGGGTGCCATCTCCATCCACACCGCCCAGGCCCACTTGTTGCCTTGACGTTGAACTCGTTATAAAGGTAAGAGTTCCGCTATTTATGTTTAAAATACCGGTTCTGTTGTTGCCAATGTAGAGCAGGCTCTGAGCCGTATAATCTGCGGTGCCCTCATAATCAACCACGGATACCACGCCCTCGTCCACGATGGAACTATGCCCGATATGCAGCGAGTCTTGATTATAAATGCCCCATGTCGCGGGCGTCCCTGCGGTGTCCAACGCCCAGTTGTCTGCGTTGGAGGAATCGGTATCGCCGGCGTTACCAGTCCAGTAAAGCGTTCTGCCCGGAGAAGGCGCCACCACCACATTGGTCGGATAACCAGCAGGCCATCCGAGTCCATATCCCACCTTCAGGATATTGTTGGTTACCATGAACCCCCAATCATTGGTCGTGCTTCCCATGCTGTCGGCAAACACCATACCAGCATTCACCATCGTGCCCTCACAGACCATAACCGGCCAACTGCCCGTCTCTAAAGCCCCATCGATAAAGGAAACATCCAAGATCGATCCATCGGCAAAGAATACGGACGCACTCATGTCATCTGCGCCTCCGTTAATATGGATGGGTGTAATCCCGGTGGGGGAAATACCCACCCGAAGAGTAGAATTCGAATACTGAGACCAACTACCGGTATGATCATTCGTGCTGTACGATCCGATTCCGATTTCATCAGGACCGGTTCCAAAAACCTCAAAGGTTCCCTCACCAGCATAGCTAGGATGTCCAAGAGAAACACCATTTTGAGTCAACAGCGTACCCCCGGTCATGGTAAAGGTCCCGGTTCCGCCATCTAATGATTTATGGTCACTTTGTTTCGTTGCGCCCACATAGAGTGAACGTTCATATATCGAACGTGTAACGGTTGTGGTACCTCCGCTGAGCTCATAATAGCCGAAAGAGCCTGCCTGTGACCCGACTTCCAGCTCGGTAACGGTTACCGATCCACCGGATTGATTAATCGTGGCCTCATAGCCCGCACTCAGACCCAGCCAAGAGCCCCAAGAAGAATGCTCCGTAGCTGTATACACCGCCCCCGGCAGCACATTAAACTCCGCATCACCAGTTTGCCCCATACGAAAAGCCCACATATTCGTCGGTACCGGACCCGAAAGTTCGGCGTACGTATTCAAATATCCTTCCTCACCGGTCGGATACTCACCACCGCCCCAGTTGGCACCATTCGCCCAATCATTATTCACAGCACCATTGAATTCATCGGTGGCCTGCGCCGACACTCCAACCAACAACAGACTTCCCAACACTGCTGCGGATGTTTTTCTTTTACGCCTCTCCATTATTATAGTCTCCTTTTGGCCCAGACCGGGCAGATTATTCAATCGGAACGCAGTGCTCCCATGAAGCCATGTACGAAGCACATTCCTTAGTCTCGACACCCAAGATACACCTGCCGAACTCGAGCTCTAGCACACATCCATTTTAACCATAAACCTTATTGCACTTTAAGATAAATTTAAGAGGTATATTTAAAATATCATTACATGAAGAAAACTCTTCTGTTTGATCAGAAGCCTGTCTCCAGAGAATAATTGATCCTATAAAAAACAGTAAAAATGAATAAAACGGAGGTTTAATCAATGAACAAAATGCTTTCGTCTGATTTTCATTTAACCCGATCTACACGATTCAACATCGCTGAAACCGATGGGGTTGATCTCAAAACAGGAGGCGCTTATTCCCCTCTGTAAAAAGTAGAAATACGCTTCGAAAGCGAATGGATTTAAATCCCTCCTCTTCGAAGAGGGGGGATTAAAAATAGCGTTTCTTCAACATCTGCATATTTTCTATGCATCCCATTCATATTCAGTAGATCCATACACCATCTCCCCTCTACCGATCAAAATTTTCGGAAGAAGTGGATCTGATGATTATTGAATCCAACGCACTCGGTAAAAATCGGCGCGGTTCGTTGCGGGCATAACTATTTCAAAGGGCGAGTTTTCCAACGATTGGATGTTCGTGGCAGTGGTCCAACGATTGGAATGCATGAGGTTCGAATTCCATTCTACGGTGTATTCCGCCCCGATGACGCCCGAAAACTGTGTCACAAAATATCCATTGGATACCCTCGTCTCCGAGGGAATGAATGCCGCGATATAGTCCTCATCAGACACCGTCGGCGATCCGAAAATATCGAACTCTCGGGCAATCACCACCCCGTTGGCATTGGCATCCTCTGAAATATCGAAGGTCACGGACTTCACGCCCGAAGCCATCACGCCGCCGCCTTCTTCTGTAAAAGTAACGGTGGTCCAATACGAAGCCGGAAGATTGGGTTGCCAGTGCTCCGGACCGGCTAACGATTTCGTTGTTCCGTCGACATAGGTCAGGATCAGTTCATAGCCCTGGTTGGAACGACCATTCCCAGCAATATCCCATCCGAAATACGTGGAAATCTCACGTATATTATAGCCGTGGGTATGGACCGAAGTATCAAAGGTCACTGTAATTGCATTATCGCTGGTCAGGCTTACTTCACCCTCATCATGGGTATCGTCATCCTCATTCCCAATGAGTCCATTAAACAATTGGGCATGTTGCGAGGCCTCATTCCCTCCGGACCCGGAGCTGCTCGCATAATAGGTCTGCGCCAAATCATTCGTACTGACTGTCGGGGCCGTATCGGACTGACGGGTGGTGTATATAATATTAGTGGTCGGCGGCGCATTCGGATCCACCGTCGGAACCCCAAAAATATCGAATTCACGGGCAATGAGGACGCCACTCGCATTGGCATTCTGTGTAATATCGAACGTCACGGACTTCACGCCGGAGGCCATCGCGGCGTGGGTTCCTTCGGGCGTAAAGGAAACCGTGGTCCAATAGGTGGCCGGATTGTTGGGTTCCCAATGCTCGGGCCCAGCCAACGTTGCTTCGGACCCATTTACAAAGAACAGAATCAGTTCATAGCCCTGGTTCGAACGTCCGCCACCGTCTGGATTCCATCCAAAAATGGTTGAGATGCCAGTGAGATCGTAGCCCAACGTATGGACCGAGGTATCGAACACAACCGTAATCGTGTTGTCGCTGTCCATGCGGATGACCCCAGAATCCGAAGTTCCACTCTCGGTGTCACCGACCACGCCATTAAACAGCTCACCGTGCCGTTCTGCCACGGCATCCCCCCCGGTGGCGGAACTTTCCAGATAGTAGACCTGCGCCAGGTCGTTCGCGCTGACCGATGGAGCGTTGGTTGCAGACTGGCTCGTGGAAACCTGCCAGTTCATATCCGGCAGCGTTCCGACACGCATCGAATCGAGGGTCATGGTTTTGTTTTCCACATTCACCCCCCGCAGTGTATGGAGGCCCGCGCTCAGATCGGTTTTACTGTAGATGGTCTGCTGATACCGGGTTGATGCACTGTAGCCGCTGACCGTTTGATCGAGTTCGCCATCCATATAGATCTCCATATCGCCCTGAGTTGCACTGGTCATCGTTTCAATGGCAACATCGCTTCCATAAAACGTGATTTCAAATGCATCTCCAGCGGTTTCGGTCTGCCGCACATCCCCGTTGAAACAGGAGCTGAACTGCTGGGTGGACCAGGTGCCGGTGTAGAGGATGCCTGCGGTATTGTTGAGCCGTTCATATCCATCGGTTTTTACAAAATAAAAGTCCTCCGAATCCTGATTACGGAATCGCTCAATCTCAACGATTGATCCCGCTTCAATGGAATTATAAATCAGCCAGAAGCTCTGCTTCGTGGTGACCTCGATTCCATTTACTGCGCGAATCAAATCATATTTTTCAAACCCCTGCCCGGCGGCATAGCAGCCGTCGGGTAGCTCCTCGAAAAAGATGCCGTTCATATCTGGCGCTCCCAGCACCGATTGCAGGGCATCCTCGTAGATACTCGCGATATACGCCCCCATCAATGGTTCGGCATCGGAGTTTGGTGCAATACCGGCGTTGTATTCAATGGGACCCGGCTCCGGCGCCCCCGGTTTACCAAACTCCATCGAGAAGTTTTTAAAGCCCAGCGCCAGCGCAGGGGAATTGGTTGCAACCGTGTAGTTATTGGAAGACGGATTGATGAACAGCGGATTCGCCGTCACCGAATGTTCATCGCTTCCGGTCCAGTTGAATGTATCCACGTCCACCTCTTCACCGCCATTGTAGAACAGGTTGTAATCGGTGAAGGCCTCCTCATCGGAGCCTCCGACACTGATGGGATGATAGGCGGAAGAGGACACAATGATGTTGTTGGAGAGCGAATCGCGGCACCCCGCATACCAAACATGCAGATCCAGCCCACGGTTGATTATGATATTATTGTACACCTTACGTTCAAATCCTTCGCGTAGCTTGACCGATGTGTTCAGAATCAGATTGTTGTAGATCTCGTAATTGCTCGATCCGTCATCGAGGTCGATTCCGAATTCAGTCGGCTCATCATAGTGGAAACGATTATGCCGGATATGGGTGGTTTTCCAGGCCTCGAGAAAGGCATACGGCCGTTTGATTTCGCCATCTTGGCCGCTGTGCTGATATCCATTGATTGAATAAAAACGGTCGCGCCCCCAAGAGTTAAATGGACCGTGGTCGTTGGTTTCACGAATGCAGTCAAAAACATCGTTGTGCTCAATGATGTGCCCGCCCCATGCTCCATCGCAGATATTGATCCCTGCGCGTGGACAGTGGTGAATCGTATTGCTGCTGATGGTAATGCTTTCCGCCAGGAATACGTTTACGCCGGAGGTCTGCTTTTCAAAACGCCCCATATTGTACATATAGTTCAGACTGATCGTGATGTCTTTGGGATAATCATCCGTCTTTGGCCCTTCCACATAGGCAATCTCATTCGTTGTCGTGGGATAATCATCCCAGTTATTGACTCCCCAATATGCATTCGTACTGCCACAGACGTTGACGCAGGTTGCGCCATTATCCAGAAATTCATTGTTATGGATTAAATGATTGCGGTTATAGGCGCTCATAAAAACGCCATTGCCCCCGATGCGATCAAAGATCGAATCGGAAACCGTAATATGTTCCGCATCTTGGATGAAAATCGTGCCGGCACGCGCCAGTTGCCAATCGCTGCGGTTCATCGGTTCATAGTCGCGCGTGAACAGCGTCCGGTGGGTACCGGTAAAAGTAAAATTCCTAAAGGTCAGATAGCTGACTTTGGTATCGGCATCCCCCACCACGCGAATCAACTCTTCGAGCGAGGCCGCCTCAATCGTCGCCGCAGAAAGATCCATTCCAGAAGGCGGATAAAAATAGAGTTTTCCATCCGACTCGTCATAGAACCACTCGCCCTCGGCATCGAGCTCCTCAAAAATATTTTCCACCATGCGGTAGGTCGCATGAATCCCCCCGCCACGGTTATTATCGCCGACCCATTCCATGTTGAGCGATGTCCCGCTCTTTCCCGTGATTTTGTAGGAATTCCCGCCCCATCGACTCCCGTGCAGTCCCCGCACAAAACCACCCGACGGATCAGCCCATTCGGACACCTTTGAGCTGCTGATTGCATCGCTCGCATAGCCGTTCAGGATGGCGGTATCTTCTTCATAGTTTGGGTAACGGGCCAACACCTGAAGGTCGTGATCCACAAACAGCATATCAAACGATAAACCGGAGCCAATATCGGCCACTTGAATGTTACCGGAGTCGATACTCCAGTTCGGCGTAAGCGGAATGGCCCCGCTGATTACCACCGTTTCATTCGAATAACCGGAATACATTACCGGAACCGCTGAAGAGCCCGAGTCCGCGATCCCAAATTCGAGTGTTTCGTCCAAGTAATACGTCCCCTCCCGTACCCACACATGAATGGCGGTCGTGGCGGAGGGCAGTTCCGCACGCACGGCCCACTGCGCTTTTTCCAAGGTTTGGAACGGCGCAGAAAATGACCCCGAATTCGTGTCGTTTCCGGTTGTGGCAACATAATAGTCCGCCGCAACCACATTCATGCCTGCCAACCATCCCACGAACAGGCAACCGGCAACCACGCTTTTTCTATGCAGCATCCCATCTCTTTTCATCTGTTTCATTGGCTCACAATCCTTTTAAATGATCTAAAATCGAGGGTGACAAGACCCGAGTCTACGTAGCAAGCAACGTGCCTTTGTGGGATCTTTTTCGAATATGGGAACATTCATTTTGGGCCGTTTCTGAAATATGCATTCTATTTTAATTCTCCATGAGGGGCGCTCTTTTCTATTCAAACCACCTTCCTACCCCCCAACGACATAAAAAAAGGCAAGGAACGGGCTAAGCTACTCCACAATCACCCGAAAGAACATTTGGTCTTCGTTTTTAAAAGGGAGGACCACCGAAGTCGCCGGAGGCGTACCTAGCACATTTGTAAAGGTGCCCCATTCCCCAAGAATCAGGTTCACGTTGCTCTGAATACTGTAGTGGTACGTCCCATCTGTCGCCCAGGTCATCGAGTTATTTTCATCCATAGAATCGATCACGATTTCATTCGGGTAATCTTGGGTTGAAGGAAGGCCGAATACATCAAATTCACGAGCAATCACCACGCCACCGGCATTGGCATCTTGGGTTATATTAAAGGTCACCGCTTTGACTCTGGATGCCATTACACGACCGGGTGCGTTCGTAAAGGTAACCGTGGTCCAATACGATGCGGGATTGTTGGGTTCCCAGTGCTCCGGGCCAGCCAATATCGAAGTTGAACCATCCACAGAGGTCAGGATCAATTCATAGCCCTGATTCGACCGTCCGCCATTGTCCGGATTCCAGCCAAAACAGGTTGTGATTCCTGTCAGGTCATAGCCGTTGGTATGGACCGAGGTATCCAAGGTAACGGTAACCGTATTGTCACTCGCCATGCGAACAACGCCGGCATCGGATGTCCCGCTGTCATTATCTCCAATCACACCATTGAACAGCTGCGCATGCTCGGAACGGTCATTGCCTCCGGTTGCAGCACTGCTGAAATATTGCGTTTGGGCGAGGTCGGTGGAGCTGACCCGCGGTGCCGTATCGCTCTGCGTAGTGGAAACCTCATAGGCAGCAAACGGCCCCATGATTGATATGGATTTCAACTCAAATGCATTGGAAACTCCGCTGAAACGAATTTTCATGGACTGAACACGGTTTGATAAAGAAACGCCTTCCGCAATGAGGACATCCTGCCAACCAGAACTGCTAGCAGGCACCCTTATTTCACCAGTCTTATCTTCGGCATCAAAACTAAACTGAATCTTCCCACCTGCCGTAGAAGCGGCACAGCGAATGGAAATATCGTACTCCCCGTTCGTCGGCACCGCGACAGTGTAGGTGAGCCATTCCCCATTCTCCAGATCAGTCAGGGCATACCCCCCCTCAGAACAACGAGTAATATCAACGTCATCATCACGATATTCACCCCCGGAATTCGTGGGGGTCAAATCATGATAGGTCCGTCCCTCCCCATTCAGCGTGAAATAGTCATAGTTCTCGGCCTCAATGGTACACGGAATCGTATGCATGGCATAGACCGGCACTCCGTTTGTAAAACCACGAATGGGATCGCCAGGGCTCACGCGGCGGTATTTCAGCCCCCCCAAACCGGCATGATCGGTCGTTGTCAACTGCTCCACGCCAACCTCATTCGTTAAAAATTCAAACCCTCGCTCAAGCCATTTAGTCTCCTCATATTGAAGATTCATTCGGTCTTTATAATGCCCCAGTGTTGCCTCTAGAATCGGTGCCACCAACAGATTGGTTCTTCCCCGATGCCAATATTCCGAGCCGATATTATAGGTCAGATAGGGGTTGATCTTTAATGCCTTCCAACGCCCGGAACGGTCAAACCGCGCCACATATTCCCCCGATTCGACCGTCGGCTCCCAAGGGCTGGTCTGATCGGGATACGTATGTGCCCAGCTCAGGTTGTAACGATACCAGAAACTCAATCCCAGCAGCAGTCGATTATCCAGATGTCCGTACAGGTCATCGCCCTGATTCCAGGCGATTTCAGCCATCGTGCAGAGCGTTCCCACCCCACCCAGGGAATGGGCTTGATCGCGGGAGCTTTCCTGGCACTGCCCGGTTTCATACACATAGTTGCTGATTACTTCATTATAGCCATAATCTGGGATGGTATCTTCTTGACCACTCCTCGAATACTCTTCGTAGTATTCATAAACTGCGGTGGGCCCGGTGGTGATGGATGGCCCGGATACATAAGGCACATCATCGGCACGATGCGACATGCCCTGCAAATAACGAACTGCTCGATCATACATGATCTCATTATCCAGAAATACACCCATCGCCATCATTACCCGCATTGCAAAAATGCCCTGATTGCCATGCCGCGCCGGATCGCCCTGATAAATACGCCAATAAAATGTGATGTCATTATTTGCGATGGCTTCCGTGGGAACCGTTGTATTGGAATATCCCGGATAGACGAGCATATCCTTAAATTTTTGCAGATCTTCTTCCGCCCAACCGTCATAGGTACTTTTGATAATTTCCGCCGCCTCGATCAATTTCCAATGCCGCCCGGTCGAAAGCGGTACGCCTTGCGTATTGCGTTTCAGGTCGGACCATACCGTAAATACTTCAATCGCTTTTTCGGCATGCCGGGAATCACCGGTCATCATCCACATCAGCGCGTTGTAATAGGCCGTAATTCCATCATTCTTTAAAAAATTATTCCAGGTACCGTCCAGCTCCGTCATACCGGTATATCCACCGGCGACTTCAACCGAGTAGCTGGCCCGAGCATGAGCCGCTAAGAGCGCATAGGAACTGGCATAGGGTTCAATACCAGCCTCTGCCATATATTTCATTCGCTCTAAATCCGAGCGTTTATGCGACAGCCCCGGATGAACAAAGACTTTCGCCGGAGACAATCTGCGGACCTGTACCGCATTGAGAATGCCGCTACCGGTGCCCTCGAAATGGATTTCTTGCGTAACAGCCTCCGCCGTAAACGTTCCAAGAACATACTGGCCCACATGGGTTACCAACGTGACCCCATCCACCACCTGCGCCTGGCTCTCGCGGTACCGGGTATCGGACGACCAGATCTGAATCTGATAGTCTATTCCTATCGTAAGGTCATTTAATACAATGCTTTTGGAAGCATCCGCAGAATACCAAATGCTCCGTAAAAGGTCATAATAGCTTCCGCTTTGCGTAATCGTGGACGAAACATTATCCGTGCGAACTTGCGTCCCTGCAGTGGATGAGTCCGACCGCACAATATTAACCCCGTCAACCAGTGCAAAATCGATCGTGTTAATGTCGGCGGCAGCCAGGCCCCAGCTCTCGGCATAGAGCAACGATCCAGTTGTGGACACATCATTGGCATCCACCACCGGGGATGGCGTTCCCCAATGAATCGTTGCGGCCTGCACCCCGCCTGCCGTTAAAAGAGCAGCACGTATCGCCATGCGTTTTATTGAAATCATTCTCCACCTTTTTAAAAATTGATCTTTCCAGACCACCTCTACCTGCTGCACTCCTCTTGCCTGAAGTAAAAAAAACACTGCGCTCAGAATAGAAGACGCAGTGTTTTCAAAACATCCTCTAACGCGGGTTAAGTCCTAAAGCGCCGGCGGATGAACAGAATCCCGCCACCGAATGCACCCAGAAGTCCTAGCGTGGCCGGTTCAGGAATCGCAGTTGTGCGAAGCTGTACCGCATTTATAATACCGCTCGCGCTTCCTGATTCAGCAGTTAAGAACGTTATGCTCTGTGTTGTTGCATCAGCGGTAAACGAACCTAGGGTATATTGACCATCCCGTGTCGATAGGGATACCGAGGAAGAACCGTCAAGCCAAAGGTTTTGAGTCGCGCCATATCGAGTATCGGAGGACCAAAGTTGAACATCATACGTATGGCCCGCGATCAGATTATTCAAGGTAATGCTTGTTCCCGCATCTGCAGAATATCCGATCGACCGAAGAAGATCATAGTAACCACCACTCTGAGTGATCCCAGAGGGAACATTATCGGAACGAGGCTGGGCACCTCCCACATAGCTAATATTGCCGGTGTTAGCTAATGTGAAATCAACCCCATTAATACCCGCCGCAGCCAGCCCCCAACTTTCTGCATAGAGTAACTCTCCGACCGTGGACACATCGGCATCCCCAGCAACCGTTGTTGCACTTCCCCAAGTAATAGGAGCCGCTTGCGCTGCTCCAATCACCAGAAACGAGACCATCCCAATCCTCATTATTTTTTTCATTTGTTTCTCCTTTTTCAGCGTTCACTTAACCTTCAGACCCCATTGGAATCTGAGCACATATAAGCTCCCCATCCCAAACACGGGGAGCTACAATTTAAGAAATAATGCTTACTCAACGATGACACGGTAGAACATCTGGTCTTCGTCTTTTGGAGGAAGGACCACCGAGGTCTCCGGAGGCGTACCCAACACATTCGTGAAGGTGACCCATTCTCCGTAGACTAGGTTCAAGTTGCTCTGAACATCGTAGCTGTACGCACCATCTGTTGCCCAAGCCATCGAATTATTTTCATCAATAGAACCCATCACGATTTCATTGGGGTAATATCCGGTTGAAGCCGCACCAAACACATCGAATTCGCGATAAATCACCACACCGTTCGCACGGGCTGCATTCGAAATTTTAAACGTGAGCGACTTAACATTCGTGAGTATGGCCCCGCCGGTGGAGTTGGTGAAGCCCACTTTGGTCCAATAGGTATCATTCACTTCCGTACCGACAGAATGGGTCCAAACCGCCTCTCCGTTAGGCTCCCAGTGCTCCGGCCCCGCAAAGGTGCCAAAGGTGCCATCGGAAAAACCTACGCTGATTTCATAGCCCTGGTTCGAGCGACTGGCATTATTGGTCTGCGTTTCGGTATATGTGGTGGCCGTCCAGCCGGCAAAGGTTTCGATTTTATCGATGTCATAACCCAACGTGTTCACAGAGGTATCGAAGGTCACCGTAATCGCATCTCCAGAGCTCAACCGTACTTCGCCGTCACCGCCCGTATTTCCATCCTGATCCCCAATGAGGCCGTTGAACAATTGAGCATGCCTTGAAACTTCATTACCGCCGGTTCCTGAACTGCTCAGATAGGCCGTCTGCGCTAGATCGGTCGAGCTGACGACAGGCACCGTATTGGACATAATCATTTCCGAATACTGGACATAGTTTCCACTCAGCACCTTCGCAACGGAGATCTCAATCGTTGCAGTATCCGTCAGGCCATTGCTATCCGTGACAACAAGCATCGCCGTAAAGTCACCGGAAATCTCATAGGTATTCGTAACCACAGCCCCGTTGGCAACCTTTCCATCCCCAAACTCCCACTCATAGGAAATAATGGAACCACTGGATGCACTATTGGTTGCTTCGAAAGCCACTTCCAGTGGCATTTCACCACTCAGCGGTGATGCAGTAGCGACTGCCGAAACAAAATCCAGCACTTCAATGAGCACCGTGTTGGTGCTCATCAAGCCATTTGCATCTGTAACCACAAGCTCTGCTGTGTAGTCATCAGATAGGGAATAGGTGTTGGTCACAACAACGCCGGTGTCAAAATTTCCATCGCCGAAATTCCAGACATAGGAAACAATATCTGTGGTGGATACACTGCTGGATCCATCAAACACCACCTCCAGCGGCGGAGCACCGGTTTCTGGGGATGCCAAAATGCCAGCATTCACGTAGTCCACCGTGGTGGGAGTGCCTAAGATATCGAATTCACGGGCAATAACGACACTTCCTGCATTTGCGTTGGCGAAATTGTTCCATGTTATAGATTTCACACCGCGGGCGAGCGGCAGACCATTCGTTTCAACAAAGGTTACCTTGGTCCAATATTCAGAAGGATCGTTGTTCGGTGCCCAGTTATCCGAATCGACCAGTATCGCCTGCATCCCATCCACGTAGGTCACCATCATACCATATTCCTGATTGGAGCGGCCGCTACTATCGGTACCCCAACCGGCAATCGTGGAAATTTCTGTGATGTCATACCCTAGGACATTCTCCGAAATATCAAAATTAATCGTTTTGATACTCGTCGTATTCCAGCGACTCTGGGAGCTGAGTGATCCATCAAATAGACTAGCCACTGTACCGGCCCCTTCGCCATCACTCCCATCAGCACTGAGGAAGGCGGTCTGGCCCAAATCGTCGGTATAGAACGTCGGCGCATTGCTCTCCGACGAGCTTTCCACCGTAACACGCAGTACTGCTTCCACATAACTCTCCGCAACGATTTCCACGGTGGAGGTGCTTGATAAGCCCTCGTCGGTTGCCACGACCAGAGAAGACGTATAGGTTCCTGTCATCATGTAGGTATTGGTGGCCAGCGGTCCCGTCGCCTCATTGCCGTCCCCAAAATCCCACATATAATTAGTGATCGTTCCGCTGGCGGTACTGTTTGTCCCGCTAAAAATCACTTCAAACGGAATATTACCGCTCGTTTCAGATGCAACGATTTCGGCCGATGCATACGGCTCAATCGTAACCGCGGCATACAGGTCGGAGACTTCCAAAGCAGACAACTCATGATCATATAGCTGGAAGTCATCCAACTTGCCATAATAGGTGCGGGCATCATGCCCCGCTCTACCGATATAGAAGTGGGTAATGCCAGATATCGGCGTGGTGGAGCTCGACCAGCTATGATCCTCTACCCCATTGATATATACTTTCGCATCCCCCGTCGTGGTATTTTTTGTAAATACCATAAAATTCCATTTCCCCTTATAATCCGAAGGTTCTGGAGTATACTTATTTCGATCTCCGCCGACATCCCAATAGAGCGTTCCGTCCAAATATGGCGTGTGCGAGTGCAGCGTATTGCGGATATTTGAACCAAATGCACTACACTGTGCGCTAACGCCTAATGTATCATCACCAAATGTCCATACAGCAATACTGACCTCATTACTGACGGTCGAGAAAGCACCGACCGGAATATCAACATATCCAGTTATGCCGGTGCCGAACTCAAATGCATCGGTGCCCGATTCCACTCCACTGACACTGAGGGGGCTGCCCACGATGGTTCCGTCATACCCGTTCCCACTGGTATCCGTTGCGGTCCCGCCTTCAAACTTCCACTCCCCGACCAGAGCGGCATGACTGACACCGGCTAATAACACCCCGGCAAGTAATGCGATTCCTTTCATGATCAACTCCCACTTTATTTTTCATTTTAATTAAGTCGGTCCCTACCATGAGCGTCCGACACGATGACGCGGGCTACCCTTCCATAAAACGAGGACCGATTGATAACTAGAGAGGGTACTGCGAGCACAGAAATCTGTCATGTCCACTATTCTGTCGACAGGTTTTCGGAGAGGCACCGAAACGAGGCCATTGCATTCGCAACTGTAGCCTGTTCAACTTCCTCCGAATTCAGATCCCCTCGCGCACCGTTTTCAACGACTCTCGATCAAGGTACACAGCACATTAAAATGCCCCGTTCAGAAATAGAGCACCCCATGCGAGAAGGCATATTTTATGTAAAAAATAACCGCCGAGGACAGGAGGATCAGCCTCAAGCAGAACGAAGAGAACTCCCTCGTTGCGGTTCATTTACAGGATTCGATATCAACAGATACATCCGCAAAGCGTCCCAAAGAATCGAAAATCGGATCAACCACTGTTTATACAAAATTTTGCCGCTCAAAACCGCGACAGACCTGTTCACACGGGAGGGGTCGGTATGCGATCCTCATCAGCCCCTTCCATTTTCTAGTTAATATCTAGGCGTTTTGGGCGCCGATGGCAGAACGCGGGTACAGGTATTATCGATGAAACTTCCTGTCGGGAGCATTTCCAGTTTCGCAAGGTGTTCAAACAGCCACTCGCTCGAAGTGCTATATTGGATGATTTTACCGCGTTCATCGGTTACGGTGATCAAATAGCCTCTATATTTTGTTCCATAGTCGTACTCGAAAAGGTCGTAATCGAGTAGGGTGACTTGCTCACCAAAGAATTCGTGTGACCGGTTATTCTCACGGGAAGGTATGAAGCGGCTTTCACCTCGACTTAATATCATATATTTATCCCCCGAAATTTCCTTTCCAATCGCAAAATATTGAATATGCAACTCATGGTCGTAAGAGCCCGCACTCGTTTGCTTTACCCTTGCACCAAACGTATTGTCGAGAATACTTAGTTCACCCGAATAATTCTTCAATCTTCGCTGTTCGCTTATTCTACGGAAATCAATATTCAACTGAGGCGGTCTTGCAAGCATGAGAAATTCACGATCAACTTCTGATAATTGGGTCACCTTAATTTTTTGTTCCTTTCCACGCGTATCTTGGATTAGCGCATATGAAGTCATTGCGGTAATCAATTGGCCCTCAAAACTCTTCCCGTTCAAATCGGTCCATGTACGCATCGGTGAAGCGGATGAATGGGACGGCATCGTTAAGGCGGGTTCGGAATCTTCAGCTCGAACGGGATTCGGATCGATAGGTTGATCGACGTAGTAATCGTTAAAGACAGGACCGCCGATCAGCGATGCCTCGCCCTCGTACAAAAGACTGGCAATTTTATCCCGAAGCGCAAGAGTAAGAGGTGCCGTTTTAAAAATGGGAAGAATCGGTCCATTCTGACGGTTACGCTCATATTCAACCCCCATTTCCTCAACCAACAACATCGCACAGAACTTACCACCGGGCACCTCGCCCAGCACCACTTCCATATCGAGCGGCACACCGGGTTCGAGGGTAATCCAATTTCCAACCGCAGCAGGCTGGCTCCCCAGATAAAATTTGCGATCATCCGCGGTCACATTGTCCCATTTGCTGTAAACCGGTTCGGTTCCTGGGAAGGCGGCATTCAAAACAATTTCACCATTGACCCGGACAATCAGAATATCATCCCCATGACCCCAAAAACGAAAGGTGATGCCTTCGCGGTGTACTAATTTTCCCTTATAGTGGGCTAACCAGAATTTCCCCTCGGTATCGGATTCTCCAAACGCGAGGGGAGCTAAGGCAGAGAGTGACATAGGAATCATGAAGGTGGAGGCATAAAGCTTCCGCGGCGAACGATAATATTTCCCAAACCTCGCCGGATTCCATTTTTCCTCGCGTGTAAACAAACCAACGGCCTCTTTGAATGTGTTTGAGTCAAGTACCAGAATCCGACCATTACGAGTGCGGTTGAAGTCGTAGAAGGTTCCCTCAAAATCACTCCCGACAGTCTGTGTGCCCCCAAAAATAGTAGTCTCCGTCAAATCAGGCACCATGTCGAAACCGCCAATATCACCAACGATCCCAACGCCCATACCGCTCATTTCTGGCAATTGAATCTCGGGCATACTTGCGCGTTTCACCTTGGTGACGATGCGCTGAGTTAACTTGGGTTTTGCTGCTTTTTTCACCTTCACCGTTGGCTTCTTAAGCTTCATCTTTGGACGATCAACCGGCTTTGGAGGAACAAAGGTTTTTCCGTCCTTCTGTTGAACGGTAAATACCACCAGCAGTCCCGCCAACATACATGCTGCCGCATGGACCATTAGGCTGATCACAAAGCCGCTTGGAGCTCCCTTAACGGCCCCTCTGCCTTTCATTCTGGTACGTTTCATCGTTCCCCTCAATTATTAATAATACGGTTTAATCTCACCGGATGAATAGAACGTTTGACCCTTCTTTCCCCGACGAAGCAAAAGCTCCGTATGATCAAGAGCGGCGTACAGGTATGCCCTTAAATTGGGAGAGACAACGACTCCCCAACATTGAGTTCCAAACCGCCGAACTTCCTAAATGATATGTATTGAGGAGAGAAATCGACGTACCAACTGCTGCACCTCCACGCCTCGGGATCCGAACCCCTTCACATACCGCTCCCCCCCCATTTTGAACAGACCTCTATTCTATTTTCAAACTATACAGAATAGGAGCAACTCGTCATGTCCCCTATTCTGTCGACAGGATTTCGGGGAGGCACCGACTTGGTATTTTATGGCTTTGGTGATAAAAAGACCGCTATGAACCGATGGATTCTCCAGACCCTTGCCCTATTCCTGACCGCGCATCTTCCGGCTCTGGGCGTAGACACCAAGGATTTTCCAGTTAAAACAAGTTCTTTGTCCCAACTCGAGCACTGGCGGGATGAGATCGACAGCGAACTTGAGCAACTGGCCCACCTTACCCTGCGCCGTGGGGTGGGTTCTTTAGGCTATCGATCCCAAATACACTGGACCCCGAACGAAACCGAGTGGATTCGCATTGAACTGGGGGAAGAAACGGTCATTGATGAAGTGGTACTGGTGCCGATGCTTTTTCGAGACTCTCAAACCGGTCCACAAGCGGAGGGCTTTCCCCGAGCATTTCGTATTCTTGCAGGAACTGGCCAACGCACCAATGAAGTTGCTGTAGTTTCAGCCAATGAAAACCAAACGTCTCGAGTCGCTCCATTAACCGTATCCTTTCCTCCGACGAAGGCATCGTGGATCATCATCGAAACCAACATCCTCACACCTCGCCTCTCGGGCCGTCATTATTTCCTACAACTTTCCGAAATCATGGTATTCAGTGGAATGGAAAATGTGGCCCTGAACAAACCTGTTACGGTGCCGGCCTGGGCCCCCAAATCCAATACTTCGATTAATTCCCGCTTTCTGGTCGATGGATTCACGCCCTACATATTGGATGCCGCGGATGGAGACCAAAGCAAAGCCTTACTATTCCATGTGATCACGCCCCATCCACCTCCCCGATTCACCATCGATCTCAAGACACCCCAAATGATCAATCAGATCAACCTGCATTCGGCCGGTCTGTCCTACGCCATTCCGATGGGAAACTTCACCAGCTGGGGCGTACCCCGCCACGTGCGCGTTATTGGGGCCACCCAATCCGACTTTTCTGATGCCACCGTCTTATGTGAATATTACCAAGAAACCATCTATGACAATGGCCCCATCATTATGCGCCGTTTTCCGGAAACGATATGCCGCTATATCGGGGTTGAAATCCTGGATCATCATCCCGTGGTCGAATCCCCTTCCTCCCAAACCTATATCGCTTTTTCTGAAATTGAGATTTTATCAAAAGGAAAGAATATAGCCCGTCACGCCCCCGTCACCGTCAGCACCAATCTGGCCGATCCAAAGGATGCTCTTATTCGGATTACGGACGGCCTCAATTATTACGGAACGATACTCCCCCTCAGGAACTGGATGGAACAGCTGTCGCGACGACATGATCTTGAAGCCCTGCGCCCCCGCCTGATGGCAGCATTGAATCGACGCTATGAAAGGCAGAAAATTAATCTGAAATATTTGGGCTGGCTGGTTCAATTGCTGGCGGCCGGAATTGTGATTTCCATGCTGAACGGCCGAATCATCCGCATGCGCCAGAAATCAAAAATGCAGGAGCGCTTTGCCGCGGATCTCCATGATGAACTTGGGGCTGATTTGCACACGATCGGACTCCTCAGCGATCTCGCCGGGGAGAGCAGCAACAATCCGAAGGAACTGGCCCTGCTTCTCCAGCAAATCCGCAACACCACTGAGGAAACCGGCGAGGCCGTACGCCAATGTGCCACCATGCATACGCAAGTGCCTTACCTTAATTTTGGCGATACGATGAAACAGATTGCCGAACGCGTTGTGGTGCATCTTGAACACCACTTCTTACTGGAAGGGGCCGAGCACCTCAACACACTGAAACCTTTGGTTCGCTCAGATCTATTCCTTTTCTACAAAGAAGCGCTCATCAACATCTGCAGGCACGCAGAGGCCACGAAACTCAGCACTCATCTTCAAGCAACATCGAAACAGATTCAACTGACGATCATGGATAATGGACAAGGACTCCCCAATATCGCTTCGCATACGGTACCCAAATCGCTCCGCCGTCGTGCCCGGCTTATGGGGGCAAAAGTGGAAGTGGAAAATGTCGAATCAAGCGGAACCCGCATTTTACTGACGTTAAAAACGGGAAACAGGATACTTTTATTTAGGAAAAAATCATGACCACTAAAATCCAAATCATGCTGATCGAGGATCATCCGAAATATCGTGCCGTCATTGAAATGGCCATGAAATCTGAACAAGATATGTTCCTCAACTCCATGTTTGGTGCCGCCGAAATTGCGTTAAGAAACATCAAACAGGGCAAGAACAAGCCGGATCTCATTTTACTCGATCTAAACCTCCCCGGCATGAATGGTCTCGAGGCCATCCCGTTGATTCTGGCCCTCATCCCAGAAACGAAAATCATCATCCTCACCCAATCCAACCACGAGGCCGATGTTCTAAGCGCCATCCAACAGGGCGCAGACGGCTATCTTTTAAAAAAATCAACCATCAGCCAAATCAAAGAAGCCATCCGAACCGTCATGGCGGGAGGAGCCTCGCTCGACGGAAATGTGGCGCAATTTATCCTGCATAAGATCCAAAAGAAAATGCTTTCAGTTCCTTCTGAAAAGTCACTCTCCGAACGGGAACTCGAAATACTCACGCTCCTCAGCACCGGCCTGCTCAAAAAAGAAATTAGTGAGCAGCTGGACATCAGCTACGGCAGTGTTGCCACCTACATTCGGCGGATCTATAAAAAACTAAAGGTACTCAACGCCGCAGCCGCCGTCGGCAAAGCGCATCGATTAGGCCTGTTCGATTAGCCGAACATCGTCGAGCCGTCAGTCAGATCGTAATAGGCCACCATATAGGGATGATTTTCATCGTACTCCGTTAATGGTTTAGGATTCGCACACACCCCCACCTCGCGGACCTCGGTTCCTTCGCGGCCTAACCGGCGATCTCCCAACGCCTGTCGAAACTCTTCGGCAACGACCTCGATTCCGGCAACAATTTCAGGATGCTGATCTGCGATATCTGTGGTTTCCCCAACGTCTTCGCGGAGGTTATAGAGTTCCGTAGCCACCTGCCCTTCAGAACCATCCGGATTCCAACCGGTTTTACAAAAATGCAACTTCCAGTCGCCCTTTCGCACCGCCTCAAGATTAGCATCCTTATAATAGGCGAAGACCTCGCGCTTAACGGGTTTTCCCTCGAGCAGGGTGTCCACCAGCGAGAGGCTGTCCAGTGTGGTGTCCGCGGGCAGCGGCGCACCGGTGAGTTCACTCAAGGTGGCAAAGAGGTCGGTGGCCGAGGCAATCCCCTCGCAAACCGTTCCTTCGGAGATTTTTCCCGGCCAGCGCATCATACACGGAACCCGTTGACCGCCCTCCCAAGTTTGCGCCTTGGTACCCCGCAGCGGCGCGTTGCTGCCCCCTTCGTCCATGGCACGGGAACCATTATCGGATGTAAAAATAACCAAGGTATCATCCCAAATGCCTAACCGATTCAGTTCCGCATCCATCATTCCCATCGCCCAATCAATACAAGCGACTGCGCCGCCGTACGCGCCATTGCGTGAACGGTCGAGAAACGGCTGAGGCACGAATAGCGGCACATGAACGTACATATGCGCCAGATAGAGAAAGAAAGGATGCTCCCGTTCGCGCCGCATGAATTGGAGCGATTCATCCACATACCGCTCCGTCAACCCGCGTTGATCCGGTTGCTGCTGAACCACGGTATCGTTTCGCAACACGGGGAGAGGAGGATGGTCCAGCGAGTTCACCTGCCGGCCCATATCATTGCTGTACGGCAGTCCGAAATATTCATCAAACCCATGATGGGTTGGCAAGAATTCCGGCTGATCGCCACAGTGCCACTTGCCGACAATTTTTGTATCATAACCCACCCGTTTCAACTGGCTAGCGATGGTGGATTCCTTGGGATTGAGCCCTTGCGCCTGCCCCGGAAAAAGAACCTGACAGTCGCCAAAGCCAACCCGTTGCGAATAGCAACCGGTGAGCATGGCCGCACGCGAAGCAGAGCATACGGGCGAAGCCATATAAAAATCAGTGAACCGCATTCCCTCTTTCGCCAGCCGATCCAAATGCGGTGTGTCATTGCGTTTCGATCCATAGCTCGTCAAATCGCCATAGCCTAGATCATCGCAATTAATCAAAATAATATTAGGCTTTCCAACCCAGTCTCGTCCCCGTTTCATACGTTTCCCTTATGGGTTATCCTAAAAAATGCAGTGGCCAAGTTGGTCACAGATACGACCGTGGAGGCCTCACGGCACAGATGCCTATCCCAACGGGCTCAAATCGAAGAAGATGCGACAAAAGAAGCCCCCCAAAGGGGGAGAAATGAAACCAACAAAAGTCAGATGAAAGCACCCTATTTATTGCCCCCCCCCCTTCCGGTCGAAAAGGCAGGCTCAGTCCCGCAGTGTGGCGATATAGCCATGCTTGGTCAGAAATTCAATACTGTGTTTCATTGTTTCATCGAACGCCTCATCCCCATTCCGGGCGCGAAAAAATGAACCGTTGAAAAATCCGTGTCCTCGTCCCTCAAACGGAACCAGCACGCATTCATTCCCAGCCTCGTGCATTAGGCGATCAAAGCGTTCGGCATTTTCGAAGGGCACCGTGGTGTCATCTATTCCATGAAAAAGTATCGTCGGCACAATGCCCGGCGAGATCTGATGACAGAGCGAAATATCGGTCTGCTTTGCGAGAGGAATACGGTCGGAACCAAACCCTTGATCCGTTGTATCCAGCACTGGATTATAAAGAATCATCAGATTCGGCACCGAACTAACACTCAAGTCATCCGTCTCGTCCTCCATGCCTTTAATGACACCGGTGGCACCGGCAATATGCCCGCCTGCCGAACCGCCAGATGCCACGATGCGATCCGGATCAATCCCGAGTTCCGCCGCATTTGCCCGAATCCAGCGAATGGCAGATTTTGCATCTTTCACCGATTCAAACGGGGTCGTGTGATTGCGGCTCTTGATGCGATAATCAGCCGAGAAGCAAACCAAGCCCTGATCCGAAAAGGCGCGGGCCTGTTGATAAAACTGTTTGGGTGAGCCCGTCTCCCAACCACCTCCAAAAAAGAAAACAATGGCCGGGCGTTGATCTGAGGTCTTAAAATCTTGAGGCTCAAATACCTGCATCTTCAGTTTAATGCCATCGATGGTCTTATAAACCACCGCGCGGTCCGGCTTAAATCCATCCCCAATGGCTAAAAATGGACACAACAATACGATCAACTTAGTTATGAATTTCATGGTCCCCCCTCTGATCTGAATGTATCCAATGATTAATAACTAGCCCTCTATTCACCGCTCTTCCACAATACGATATCTTCCACATCATTTTTCTGTTTTGCCCCATCGGTACTCCGGCCGCGGGCCACATCAGACATCAGCTGCTGGAGCAGACGTTCGGCCACTTCAGGATGAGATGCATAAAGATTGGTGGTTTCGCCGGGATCGGCCTCCATATCGTAGAGTTGTGCGTGGAGAGCATCAGCGGGCATCTGGTCTTCGGTCGGCTCGCTCCAACCTCCCGAACCTTTTGCCAGGAGCAATTTCCACTTCCCTTGGCGATACGCAAAGTGCCCGCTAAAGGAGTGGTGGATCACGCCGGAACGAGTGGAAACAATTGGTTTTCCTAAAAGTGCGGGCAGAAAACTCACACTATCCTCCCCGGAATTTTCCGGCATTCTAGTTCCGGTCAATTCGGCACAGGTGGCCATCAGGTCGTTGAGGGAAACTAATTGATGGCAGGTGGTGCCAGCGTTGACGTTTAGCGGCCAGCGCACCAAGAAAGGAACGCGGTGCCCGCCATCCCACAAATCGCCTTTCGAACCGCGATACTGGGCACTAAAATGGTGCCCCTGTTCCAGCAATTTTTTGGTTCCGCACCATTTGGAGGTTCCATTGTCGCTGGTCACGATTAGGATGGTATTTTCGCCCAACCCCGAGTCATCCAGTGCGTCTGCAATTTCACCAATAATGGCATCCGTATACATCACAAAATCCCCATAGACGCCCAGCCCACTTTTTCCTTTCCAATCCTTGGAAGGAACAAGGGGCGTGTGCGGTGCCGTCAGCGAAACATAGATAAAGAAGGGCGTTTCAGCATCCTGCTGATGGATAAAATCGATGGTCTTCTGGGTCAGCAACGGTAGCGTCTGCACATCATCAAAATTCTTTTCGCGCGGGCCTTTACGGCCCTTTCTCTGCAGTACAATATCGCGGCCCACAAAGTGGTCATTCTCGAGGTAGACGTACGGCGGAATATTCAACGAAGACGAAATCCCGTAAAAATAGTCAAAGCCCAGATCAACCGGTCCGCCCGTAATTTTTCCTGACCAATCCACATTGGTCAGCCCCTCTTCATGGAGCGGTTCCCCATCCACCGTCGGCATGTCCAGCCCCAAATGCCACTTACCAATACAGGCGGTATTATAGCCCTGCTGCTTCAGCAGGGCCGCAACCGTTAAACGGTCTGGAGCAATCAAGGGTTTATCAAATCCCATCAGCACTTCCTTCTGCAGACGGGTTCGCCAGTTGTAGCGGCCAGTCAGAACACTATAGCGGGTCGGCGTGCAAACCGATGAGCTGGCATGCGCATCCGTGAAGATCATACCCTCCGCCGCCAGCTGATCCAGCTGCGGCGTTTTAATTTTTCCAAAGTCTGGATTCAGGCACGACACATCCCCATACCCCAGATCATCGGTCAAAATATAAATAATATTAGGAGGTCCTTCCACCTGGTCGGATGCTCGCTCAGCAGCATCTACTCCCCCGCCTATAGCGACCAGCAGTCCAATCATCAACATTCTTTGTGTTTTCATCATTCTCATACTTTATTTTAAGGATTAAATTGATCCGTGCGGAACGGATAGGCCGGCAGCCCGGACTCGTTGATCAAATTCACGTCGGGTTTCCCCGCAAAGGCATAGCGCACATAAATCGGATTCGATAGGTCAACCGATTGCAGCACAACTGTATCTCCGACAATAAGCGCATCCGCAGGCACCCAGTTCGCCGAATCATCGGCCAGCCAGAATCCTTTGGGCGCGTCCCCCGCTTTCGTCTTCAAACCTTCTGCATGGGCAAAGTGAATGAGGATCGTTTCACCGTTCACCTCCACCTGTTGAACGGTCGGCCCCTGCGCCTCCACCTTCATGCCCAATGTATCCCGCTGGGCCAGCAGTGCAAGACGCTGACCAATCGGCAGTTTGTCTTTCGGGTGAATGTTTTTTACATCACCGAGATCAATGGTGTTAACCATGCTAACCTGCGGTAACTCCATTGCTTTTAACTGAGACTCACGCATCCAGCTCCACGAATGAGCCACCGGACTCTCCGGCCCACCCTGCGGGCCCGTTTTGATTGGCTTATAGTATCCTGGAAGCATGACCACCATAACCTGAAATTCATCCTGCTTCCACTCGGTGCGCAGACGCAATATCCACTGCTGGAGCGTGTCGGCATAGTTCAGCATGCCCGAGTTCCGAGAAAACCAAGGAGTTGAGATCATACCAAACATGGATTGTGTATTGCGTTCACCCTGATACCACACCAGTCCCCGGCAGGCATACGGGGCCAAGGGATGCATCATGGCGTTATAAAGAATATTGGACTGGCGCCTCAGGAAGACATCATCCCCCCTGCTCCAAGGTTTCGACCCGGTGAGGATCTCCCGGATCCGGTCCTTCGTTTCGGCATCGGCATCAAACTCCTGCATCATGGTTTTGAAATGAGGCACCGTTTCTATCATATCGCGCGGCATCCACGCCTCGATAGATGAGCTACCCCAGCAGGTGAGAATAATACCCACAGGCACCTCCGCGGCCTCCTCCAGAAAATAAGCAAAGGAGAACGCAACGGCACTGCTCGGGTGCTCCACCACCCATTCGCCCCCACAAGCATCCTGCTCCTCAAAAGCCACGGTCCGGTTAACCTTAAACGTCCGCAGATTTTTCGCCGTTGATTCCAACGCTTTAATCGTTGGAATGGCACCGTACCCAAACTGCATATTGGACTGCCCAGAACAGATCCACACTTCGCCAACAACAATATCCGTTCGGGTCAGCGTTTCAGCATCGGCTGAGACCGTCATGTTCAAGGGTTGGAAACTTCCAACCATGGGGTCCAGCAATACGTTCCAATGATTGGACGAATCGGCCATCGTCGTCTTTTTCTGACCCGCGATTTCCACCGTAATTTTCGACCCCGCATCCGCAGTTCCCCAAACCGGGACCGGCAAGTCCCGCTGCAGCACCATGTGATCCGTGAACAGCGATCCCAATTGGAGCGTTGCAGAAGCAGA
>JBAHZU010000040.1:0-8206 GCA_037132875.1 Pontiella sp. | reverse complement strand
AAAGTGTTGGGCCGCGATTCGATTCAACTGAAGCGCGAAGCCTGGATGCCTTCTTGGCGCGGATTGATGGAGGTGGTGCCATGAGGCGGTTTCATTTTGTATTTATGGGACTACTGCTTTGCGGGGCCTGTGCGGTTTCTGGTCGGGTATTTCGCATACATCAAATAGCGCCGGGACAGATGAATACGACCGGGCTGGGCTGGGATTTTGCGTATCAGACGGTCATGAATATAAATGGAACGCGGACCGACCTGCAGGTGTATGCGGTGAATCCGGATCTGCCCATAATCGATCAGCTGCATGATCAGTTCACCGAACAGGGGGCGGAGGTCTCTTTTCAGAAAACAGCCAATGGGGTTCGGGGTAGTGCCCGCTTTAAGGACCAGACAACAAATTTTCTGGTGCTCGCGGGCCCGGGGCTTCCCAACCGCATGGTGTTCCTCTTTTATCCAACCCTTGGAAGAGCGGCTGGAGCTCCTGCTCTTCCAATCCCAGACTATCCGGGGGAAGTTTCGGGGCAGACGGTTAGTAATGAAAAAACCGGAGCGATTTGTCGGATCATTGCAACGGAAGACGATCCGGCCCGTGTGCAAGCATTTTATGCGGCTGCACTGACGTCTATGGGTTGGTCGATCGTGCTTCCTCCCACCGCCCGTTCAACCCGGATGGCCATTTATCAAAAAGGAAAAAAAGTTTGTTTGGTACAGTCTGCTCAGCGGGTGGATGGACTTAACCGGTTGACGGTGCTTGTGAATAATGGAGCATTTTAATATATTGAGGTAGTTTTATGAGGTCTTATGAAAAATAAAATGATAATGGCTGTGGCCGTGTTGATTGCAGGTCTGGCCTTTTTGATGAATTGGAGCTATTTGCGCAAAGAGCGCGACGCGCTGTATGCGGGTGCGGTGAAGGTGAGTGTGATTGTTGCGAGCCGGGATATGCCCGCAATGACGGTGCTGACTCTGGACGACCTGCGACTTAATGAGGAGTTTAAGTCCGGAGTGGGCAGTAACGCCTTCCTTCAAGACGATCTCGATTCGTTACTGGGTAAAAAACTATTGTATCCGGTCAAACATGCCGATCCCTTGCTTTGGTCTCAGGTGGATATGCCACGTCGAATTAGAAGTGGTTTATCCCCGGTGATCGAAAAAGGAAAACGTGCCATTTCACTTTCCATTGCGGGAGCACAAGCCGTTTCCGGATTGGTTCAGCCCAATGACAATGTCGATATTCTGGGCACTTTCACCTTCCCGTCGCGGGTCAATAGTAAACAGGTGGAATCGGTGACCTTCACGTTAATGCAAAATGTGACGGTCATCGCAACCGGCAGCCGCATTGCGGGGCAGGAAAATCGGAACCGAGACCGGCAGGGGGGCTATAGCACCGTGACCTTTTCGGTTACGCCGCGCGAAGCGGAACTGCTAGTTTTTGCACAACAAACCCGCGGTCAGCTTTATCTTTCTTTGCGTAATCCGGATGATCGGAACTATGAAGAAGAACTGCCGTCGGTGAACTTTGACTATATTGAAGCCGTGCTGTCGGAACTGAATGATGCGCGTCAGAAAGACATCCTCATGAACGAAGCTTCTCAACTGCCGTAAACTGCCATGGTTAAAATTTCAATTGAACATCCCTATCTTGATGCCCGAACCATAGAGGCTCCGAATGGAGTCTACCTGATCGGGAAGGACGCATCGTGCCGCATCATTCTTGATGATGGAAGCGTGGATGAAGCGCATGCGGTCCTCACGCTGATGGCCGATGAGTCTTACGTTGAAGACCTGATGAAATCCGGGGTCTTTGTTGCTGGCGAACAAGTTAAAACTCGCCTGCAGGTTTTTCCTGGTATTCCCATTCAGATCGGAAATTACACGTTGAAGTTTGAGGAGGAAGCGGAGGAGCCCGCATCGCAGCAGATGGAGACTCCTGCCGGAGCGGAGGTCTTCAAAGCGCCCGAGTCCTCCCGGAAAATGTCACAAATCCGGCGGGTGAAACAGCAGATTCATACGGAGCTCGTTAACCGGTTGGATTTGAAGCGACTGAGCATGAGTAAACTTCAGGAGAGCGATCTCCAAAGTAAGATCCGTAAAACGCTGAAAGAAATTGTTGAGGAAATTCGCGCTCGTCTTCCTGCGGGACTTGAACCAGAACGACTGTGTAAAGAAATCTTCGACGAAGCCGTTGGGCTGGGCCCGTTGGAAGACCTGCTGGATGATGAAACCATTACTGAAATCATGGTGAATGGTCCGGGGCAGGTCTATGTGGAACGGGCCGGTAAGTTGGAATTGACCGATTGCACGTTCATCAATGATGCTTCTGTTCATTCAATCATCGAGCGAATTGTTTCCCCAATTGGCCGGCGGATCGACGAGAGCCAACCGTATGTGGATGCGCGCCTGGCCGATGGCTCCCGTGTGAATGCCATCATTCATCCGCTCTCTTTGATTGGGCCATGCATCACGATTCGAAAATTTTCTAAAGATCCGTTCTCTGTGCAGGACCTGATTGATTTCGGCACGTTATCCAAGGAGGTTGCCGCTTTCCTGCGCACCTGTGTGCTCCTGAAAAAAAATATGATTGTTTCCGGCGGTACCGGTTCGGGTAAAACCACATTGCTGAATGTGCTCTCTAGCTATTTGCCAGAGGATGAACGGATTCTGACGATTGAGGATGCCGCCGAGCTCCGGTTGACTCAGGAGCATATCATTCGTTTGGAAGCGCGCCCTGCGAATATTGAAGGGCGCGGTGCGGTCACGATTCGTGATCTCGTTAAAAATGCCCTGCGCATGCGTCCGGACCGCATTGTGGTGGGAGAGTGCCGTGGTTCAGAAGCGCTGGATATGCTGCAGGCCATGAATACCGGCCATGAAGGTTCGTTAACGACCATCCATGCCAATACACCGCGCGATGCCTTGGCGCGATTGGAAACCATGATTCTGATGGCGGGCTTGGACTTGCCGATTCGCGCCATTCGCGAGCAGGTCGGCTCGGCCATTCATATCATTTGCCAGATTTCGCGCTTCAGCGATGGCACCCGAAAAGTGAATCGTATCACGGAAATCGTCGGGATGGAACAGGACCGGATCACCTTGCAAGATCTGTTTGAATACCGCCAAAGCGGGGTTGATCCCTCCGGAAAAGTTGAGGGGGCCCTGTATCCGACGGGAGCCATTCCAACCTTTATTGGTGAGGTGGGTGTGCGGGGTATTCAGCTTGACCGGAATATATTTAATGCACCGGTAGGGGGGCGCTGATGTTCTGGATGGTACCCACCCTTTTTGCGTTGTGTGCGGGCTTAGTGGCCTATGCGTTGCTCAATTCCTTGCGCAATGTTGAAGAGTCGTATGCCAGCGAATATGCCGACGAAACGGTCCGACAGTTGGAAGATGTTTTTCTGTTTGTTTCGCCGAAACTAATTTTGCGGATCACTCATTTGACGGCGTTGCTTGTTTTCATCCTTGGCTTTGTGGTCGCGGGCAGTTTTCAGGGATGGGTTGGCCTGTTGCGCGGGGGAGTGGCGGGTCTATTGGGAGCCGGCGTGGTCTATCTGATTCCACGGCTGATGCTCCGTTTTATGAAGCGCCGACGTCTTGAGCGGTTTAATCGGCAGTTGGCTTCCGCGCTGAATACCATGAGTAACGCACTAAAGGCGGGCTTTAGCATTCAACAGGCCTTTAGTTCGGTGGCGGATGAAGGCGATGCTCCGATTGCTCAGGAATTTAGTATGTTTCTTCAGCAACTGCGAATTGGGGTTTCCTTTGAAGAGGCCCTGTCCGCAATGGATCAGCGTATGGGAAGTGAAGATCTGATGCTGATGGTGCAATCCATTGAAATTGCACGGCAGACGGGCGGTAATCTCACGGAAGTCTTTGACCGGATTGCCGAAACCATTCGGGAACGCCAGCGGATTGAAGGAAAGATTAAATCGCTGACCGCCCAGGGAAAAATTCAGGGTCGGGTGGTGAGTGCCATGCCGTTGGTGCTTGGGATCGGAATGTATTTCATCGACCGTCAGATGATGACCACCTTTTTCCGCTCAACGGCGGGTATTGTGCTACTGCTGATTGTGGTGGTGCTGGAAATACTCGGGGCCTTTTTTATTAATAAAATCGTTAACATTGATGTATAGGGCGTAATGGATTGGGAAATCATAGTTAGCAGTATCATGATCTTTACCACCTCGGTGGTGTTTATTCTGATGTTTGCGCGCGCGGCGCAGCATGTTTCTGCTGTCACCTTGGCCGATGGACGCCGAATGGAGCGCAGCCTGCCGCTTACGATTCGGATGATGCTTCCATTCTGTGCATTTGTGCCGCGCTCGTTCACGGATCTCAAAGGGTTCGAAAAGAGCCGCAAGCGAATAAGCCGGCAGATCGTTGCCGGAGGACTGGAAGGGGTGGTTAAGGCGCATGAGATGATTGCCCTGCGATTCATTATGCCACTGGGGCTGGGCGTGCTTTTCTGTGTGTTGCTCCATTTCTCTTTTCCCTATATGCCCGGAACGATTGGGGTGGGACTGGCGAATCGGGAGTATATGCTGTTTGCTTTTCTTCTTGTTCTGTTCGCCTATATGCCGGATGGATGGTTGAAAAAGTCGGTGGCACGGCGCCACCGAAGCATCGAGCGGGCGCTACCATTTGTGCTCGACCTTTTGACGCTATCGGTTGAGTCGGGACTGGATTTTATGAGTGGAATTCAACGGATCATTCAGCATCGGGAAGTTGATGCGCTGGGAGAGGAGCTCATTCGGGTCTTTCGCGAAATTCAGGTGGGTCGCACCCGGAAAGAAGCCTTGAAAAATATGGCTTTCCGAGTGAATCATCAGGACATTCGCTCGATTTCGAATGCGTTAATTCAGGCCGATGAACTGGGCACGGGCATTGCCCATGCGCTCCGGGTTCAGGCCGATCAGATTCGAACCAAACGGTTCCAACGTGCGGAAAAAATGGGGAACGAAGCGCCGGTGAAACTGCTGTTTCCGCTCACGGCCTTTATTTTCCCTGCTGTTTTTATCGTTCTCCTCGGTCCTGTGATTCTGCAGATGGTCGTTAGCGGAGGGTTTTAAGAACAATCCAGTTTTTACTTTTGTATGAAGGACGTCGCCGACCGATCAGTCGGCCATCAAAAAACGACAATGAGAGATAGGTAGTCACATGTCACATTTAATTATTGAACAAGGCAAAGGAATCGGCACGGAAATAACCGTGCCGTTGGATGGGATGAAGTTTGGCCGCTCTCCCGCAAATGATCTGGTGCTGGAGGATGAAACCATCATGCTCTTTCAGGGTCGTTTCTTCTTTAAGTCCGACGGGGCCTTATGGGCCACCGATTTTAGTGCGGTTGAAAAAACGAGGATTGGCGGCCAGCCGATTGACGAGGTTGCATTGACCGTTGGGGATCTCGTGGAAACCGGCACCTATGCGTTTCGGGTGATTGGAGTTCGATCGGCCGCAGAGACGCCAGCTCCGGAAGCGGTCGGGGTCGAGGCGGAAGACGATGCGATTGATCTGGGTTTCCAATCCTCGGAACCGGTGCGGAAGAAGAACGTTGCGAAGGACCCCGCGGAGCAGAAGCCCCCTTCTTTTGGGCATCGCCTCTTGCAGGTTTCCATTGCCCTGCTGGTGATCTTGGTTGTGGCGCTGGCCGTGCCGGAAGTCATAAATCTGAACGGCGGGAAAGTGATTCCTCTGCAAGAAAAAGAAGAGCAATTGGCCTTCTCCTATGAGTGTGTTCGCGGAAATGAGACGGATGTTTTTAGATATTACATCGAACTAACGGCCGACGGAACGGCCTCGATTGAGATCGATAATCTGGGGAATCGTCATAATGCAAAATCGGTCAAGGTTGCTGCGGAGACGTTAAAAAAGTTGTCTCGTCGCCTGAGCGGAAGCGGATTTTTTGAGATTAACCGGAACTATGTCATCGAAGCGCTCGGAAGCTACGAATATTATAATATCGCGATTTACTGCAACGGGGAGTTCAATCAGGTGCGGGTATTGAACCGAGAGATGCCGCAGGATTTAAGGCGTACGATTTCGACTCTCGAGGAGTTTGCCTTTTCCGCGCTGGATATTTCTTCCACCTTGTTGGAAGACGAAGCAACACTGATCCGCTTTGCCACGGAATCATTTAAGCTGGGTGAAGCACGGTATTCCGAGCGAGATGTGAAAATGGGGAATTTAGCGCGGTCAATCAAGCACTACACGGAAGGGCTGGACTATCTGGAAACCCTGGATTTGAAACCGGATGTTCATGAACAGATTAAGGTGGGGCTGGCAAAAGCGGAATCAGAGCGGGATATCCGTTATAAAGATTATAAATTTAATGCCGATCGGGCCATTCGCCTTGGGGATTGGCGCGAGGCCGATCGACAGCTTCGTGTATTGTCTGAGTTGATCCCCGATCGCGACGACCATCGGCATGAAACCATCATAGCAAAACAGCTGGAAGTAGGGGAGCATCTAAGATGAGGTCTTCAATCCAACAAGTTAGAACGTTCCTGAGTTCGATTTTAATTTTGACCATGCTCTTGCTGGCTGGGTGCGATGGGGAGAGGTCGGTGTCGGGTGAAATCTCGGTGACGTCCGACCCGAAAAATGCGGATATCTATTTGAATAGCGTATTGGTCGTCGGGCAGTCGCCTAAAGTGTTCAAGCATTTGCCGCCCGGAGAATACACCGTTGAACTGCGTAAAGAAGGATATGCACGGAGTTATCAGACCGTTGCCCTGTTGGAAGGGCGCAAAGCATCGATTGAAATGCAGTTGAATCGAACCACGGGACTCCTACTCGTTAAATCTGATCCAGTGGGGTCGGAAGTGGTGATCAATTCTGAGGTGCTTGGAACGACGCCACTCTTAATCACCAAGCTTCCGCTGGGGACATACGATGTCACGATCCGTGCGGTGGGCCAACCCGAACTGAACCGGCATGTGGTGCTCGCAAACCGCAAGCCGGTGGAACTCACGGTGCAGCATCCTCCGCGCGTGGCGGTAAATAGCTATCCGCCGGGCGCTGAAATTCTAGTGGATGGTGAGTTCAAAGGACTCGCTCCCTTGGTGCTGGATGATATTGCCATGGGTTTTCATAAAATCACGGCCCAATTGGAGCAGCATGATAGCTTGGAACAATCGATCGAACTGGGATCTGGTTTGAACGATACGGTTGAATTTAATCTGACTAAAAACAGCGGAACGCTGGTGATTGATACGGAGCCGGCTTTGGTGCAGGTCTTCATTAATGGAACGCTGTTCGCCACCACGCAGCCTAAAGATGGGGTGGGTTCCATTTCGCAACCGCTTCGGATTGCACTTAAAGCGGACCGAGAACATCGGATTCAGCTGGTGCGTAATGGGTACTCTTCGGCTTCATTGCGCGTGCAGACGGCGATCGATCAGATCGTGACGAAGCATGAGGTGCTGAAACGAATCTTTGTTTACGACACGCAGATTACGACACAGAACGAGGTCATTAAGTGCCGACTGGAGTATAAACTGCCCAATGGGAATATTTACTATGAGCGTTACCCAGGGGTATACAATACGGCGAGGGCGGAAGAGATTATCGAAGTGAAAGCGATTGCTCTGGAGGATGAGAGTAATCGAGATGCCCGCCGCCTGATGGAGCAAAGCAATATCATGTTGCCGTAGCGCGGCCTCGGGAACTCGGTGTGTTGCCGGGGTATTTTTGGAGATGGGAATGAAATTTAATGGGGTAAGAGTGCTGTTCATTGTTGCGTGTCTGTCCGCCGTGCTGGCTTCCGGTGCTGAAATTGTGGTGCTGACGGAAACCCCGGTGAAAACGTATACGTTGCCGAATGGTTCTGTTTTGAAAAATGCATTTGTCTGGCGGCGTAATTCGACGGGCATCATGATTATCCATGATGATGGGCAGCACTTTTTGAACTACAAAACCCTGCCGGAAGAGTGGAGAGCGGCCTATTTGGGAATTGCGGTTGAGCCCGCAGGGGTTGAGGCGTCCAGAGGGGTTGAGGAGTCTGACGTGCCCGCACCGGTCATCTCGGATCGATATAAATTGGAATCTGTTCTCCGCCGTATTCCCACACTTAGCAGTGAATCGGTGGCGTGGTTGCTGAGCAGAGGTGGAGGTGAAGAAAACAGGAAAATCGCGCTGACCTTGGCACTGCATCAGAGTCTCATCTCGGGCGATCAAGAGAAAGCAACCCGCTATTTTCTGATTATCGAAGA
>JBAHZU010000036.1:0-5028 GCA_037132875.1 Pontiella sp. | reverse complement strand
ATTCGCACTTTTATTAACCGGAGAGAAAACTACCTAATACAAAGGCAGGAATAAGGTTTAATCATTAATTTATAGGAGCGACCCCTTTTCCTTGTTGGTTGGCGCGAGGTTCCTTTCGCTTGCCGATAAAATAGCCCGCCCTTTCACTATTCAATGCATTTCCCTTGATCGGATAATCCCGGATACCAAACGCGTCCCTTTTTCCCTGACGGCAACATAAACACCAATCCTTTCCCCTTTTGTCGATCAGTTGGCCCAAACGTTTTTGATCCGCCCGGATGGGTATGATAGGTTCCAATCTGCGGAATCAGTCCTATAAATTAATGGTTTGCACAACATGAAACTCATCGTATTCCCATCCATTTGGTTCTGACAATTCCATACGGTCATTCAACCATCCCATTGCGGAAACATCCATCCCCAAAACACCAACCTCAACGGAGGTTCTTCCACTGGGCATCAACCTTCGATCCGATGTCAAATATCTTTTCTCAAGGTCGGGCCGCCACCCCAATACAGGATAAAAATAGAGCTTTCATTTTCTTCCAAGGTCTGGAAATATCCGTCGTTATAACTTTCTAAGAAAGGATATTGTCATGAGAGAACATGTGGAAAAGAAGGGCTACTCTTTTGGAACATTTAAAGGCGTTTATACCCCAAGCATCCTGACCATCTTTGGCGTCATCATGTATCTGCGCTTCGGCTGGGTACTGGGCAATGTTGGGCTCTTCGGCACCTTAATGATCGTGACGATGGCCACCTCCATCACCTTTCTCACCGGCCTTTCTATCTCGGCCATGGCCACCAACATGAAAGTGGGCGGCGGCGGAGCCTACTTCATCATCTCCCGCTCTCTGGGCCTCGAGGCGGGAGCGGCCATCGGACTCCCGCTCTTCTTTGCTCGGGCCATCGGCGTTGCGTTCTATATTGCGGGGTTCACCGAAGCGGTTCTGGCCCTGTATGGAAATCCTCTAACTGGGCTGGGCATTCATGATGTTGCGCTGGCCGGCAAGCTCATTTCGGTTACAACCCTTGTGCTGATTACCGTGCTGGCCTATGCCTCCGCGGACCTGGCGTTGAAAGTGCAGTTTTTCATCTTTGCCGCCATTGCCGTTTCCCTGGTGTCCTTGTTTATGGGCAATCCGTCCGCGGATGCCTTCATCATCCCGCCGGATGCCGTGCTTCCGCCGAAAGCCACCTTCTGGGTGGTTTTTGCGGTTTTCTTCCCGGCGGTAACGGGCATCGAGGCGGGGCTCGGCCTTTCTGGCGATCTTAAAAATCCGGCGCGCTCTCTTCCCATTGGAACGATGCTGGCCATTGGAACAGGCTATCTGGTGTATATGATCATGCCCATCTTTCTAAGCATCAAAGTTGAAAATACTGATGCGTTGCGATTTGACCCTAACATTCTAATCACCGTGGCTCGTTGGGCGCTTCCCATTTCCATTGGCGTATTTGCCGCCTCACTTTCCAGTGCATTGGGTTCCCTCCTGGGAGCCCCACGAACCCTTCGGGCAATGGCTGAAGACCGTATTATTCCTCGCTTCATTGGCCGGGGGTTTGGCAAACATAAAGCCGACCCGCGCATTGCAACCGCGATCTCCTTTATTGTGGCGTTGGGTGCCGTCATGCTGGGCGATCTGAATATGATTGCCCCTATTCTCTCTATGTTTTTCCTCCTTTCCTATGGATTATTGAATCTTTCCGCCGGCTTGGAAGGTTTAATTGGAAGCCCTTCTTGGCGCCCGAAATTTAACGTTCCAAGTTGGGTTTCGTTAACGGGGGCCTCGTTTTGTTTTGTGGCCATGCTCATGATTAATGCGGGCGCAACCTTGATTTCCTTCTGCCTGACCGGCCTTGTATTCTATCTCGTTAAACGCCGACGCCTGAATGCTCATTGGGGCGATATGCGCTATGGAATTCTCACCTTGCTCGTCCGTTTTTCCATCCAGCACCTCAACAAACTCAAGCCCGATGAACGCACTTGGCGTCCGAATATTCTGGCGCTGAGTGGCTCACCAAAATCGCGCTGGCATCTGGTGGAAATGGCCCATTCATTGACCCGCCATAGCAGCGCATTAACCGTGGCCAGTGTGCTGCCGGTGGAAGATTGGTCGGCGGAAAAAGTTCAGACCATGGAATCTTCTATCCGCGAATATCTCGAAAAGCGCGAAGTGAATGCCATGGTTAAAATTTTCCCGGCTCCAGATATGCTGAGCGGCGCCCGTGCGCTGGTTCGGGCCTATGGATACGGCCCGCTGACCCCCAACACCATTTTATTGGGCGATACGGAGAACCGCTCTAGTTTTAATGAATTTGCCGAGCTGATCCAACTGGTCTATCGCACCCAACGCAACCTGATTATGCTGCGAGAGAGCGAAGTTGAGGGCGAGGGGGAGGCGAGCACCGATGCCGAAGAGATTCACGTCTGGTGGGGGCGAAATAAAGATAATATTGGGCTCATCCTAACGCTCGCCTATCAGATTCAAAAAAGTCCGGTTTGGAAAGAGTCGAAACTGATTTTAAAAACGATCGTGGAACACGAAGACGAACGCGCTCAAGCTCAGGTGCGGTTGGAACGGTTCATTGAAGAGCAGCGCATTCCCGCCACAGCGGTTGTGCTGCTCAAAGAGTCGCGCAGCTTTTATGAGCTGATCCGCAAATCCTCTTCCGAGGCCGGGCTGGTATTCATGGGAATGCGCCCCCCGCACGAAGGCGAGAGTCACGACGACTACGGCCGTTACTACGGCAGCCTAATGGAAGCCACCAAAGGAATGCCCCCGCTGGCCTTTGTGCTGGCCGCAGAGGCGATTGAGTTTCGGAAGGTCATGGGCATTTCAGAACGGCTGTAGAGATGATCCGTCGAGAAAGAGCGCAGGAATAACCAGTGAAATATCTGGTTAAACCTAAGCTAACCCCATGCCGGAAAGGATCACGGTCCTCAGCTCATGATAGGCAGTTTCCAGATCATCGTTCATAATCTGGAATGAATATTCCTTGGCACATTTCATTTCGCCAGCCGCCGCATCCAAACGTTTCTTAATGACCTTTTCCTCATCGGTTCCCCGACCACGCAGGCGTTTTTCCAACTCTTCCATAGACGGCGGGGAAACAAAAATATCGGTAAAACCCCGGCGAATCGGGTGGCGGGGATCCATACGAATTAATGATTCCCGCAATTGCTTCGCGCCCTGCACATCGATATCGAGGAGCACATGGTTCCCCTCTTCCATGGCATAAAGAACGGTGTCTTCCAGCGTGCCATAGTAATTCCCGTGTACCTTTGCCCATTCCAGAAACTCACTCCGCTTTATGCGTTCCTTGAACTCTTTTTTGGCCGAGAAAAAATAGTGTTCCCCATCCTTCTCCTCGCCGCGTGGTGCACGCGTGGTGCAGGAGACGGAAGAGATGATTTTCGGAAATTCATTCAGCAAACGGTCGCACAAGGTGCTTTTCCCGCAGCCAGAGGGGGCGGACACCACGATCATGAGCGGACGGCTTGGGCGCGACAATTCACGACCTTTTCGTTGGATTAAGTGATGCTTATTTTCTTCCACGGTTAACTCCTGCACATTTTATTCAATATTCTGAACTTGCTCACGTATCCGTTCGAGCTCAGTTTTGAAGGCCACAACCCCTCGCGTAATTTCCACTTCGTTGGCCTTCGATCCCACCGTATTAATTTCCCGGAAGAGTTCCTGACATAGGAAATCGAGCGTACGCCCGACCGGCTCCGAGGAGCGCAGTAAGGTTCGAGTTTGGTCCAAATGGCTCTTCAGGCGCGTAATCTCTTCACTGATATCGCAACGATCGGCAAAAAGGGCCACTTCTTTGACGATACGCTCATCGGAAGCAAGGTCTTCAAGTCCAGCGGCTTCCAAGCGTTGTAATAATTTTTCGCGATAGGAAACCACCACGGCGGGGGCGAGCTTACAAATGGCGTTAACCCCTTCATCCAGCAGTGTGATGCGATCACGCAGATCTTTTTCAAGCGCTTCACCTTCGGTGGAACGCATTTTCGCAAGCCCTTTGAGGGCCTTGCTCAATGCGTCTTCAAGCACCAATGAAATCTGATCGGTATCAAGGCGATCCGGTTCAACGGAAACAACACCGGCCAAGCGGGTCAGCCCTTCCGCGCTCAGATCGTCGTTCAACTTCAGCTTCTTTGCCGTCTCCCGAATGGCCTTAACATACTGAGCCGCAAGTTCTTGATTCACGGTTACCGAACCAGCAGACCCGTCGGCCGATTCCACACGAACGATGCCGGAAACGCGGCCGCGGGAAAATTCTGCCCGCACCTTGCTTTGCACCAGCGCATCGAGCGTTACCAGATTACGCGGTAGATTTACGTTTATATCGAGCTGCTTACGGTTCACGGAGCTCAGCTCCACCGTTACGCTCATTCCAGAAGCGGAGGCCGCGCCCTCGCCAAAACCTGTCATACTCATCAATGCCATAATTGTCCTTGAAACCTGAAACGAGAAACTGGAGACTTAACTATAAATTGGCGAACAGAATTTAGGATTTGGGGGAATATGTCACGCATTTTGATGGATGAGGGATCCGTACTGGTGAAACACGTCCTCTTGGCCGAAACAACATTTGAGCGGATGAAAGGATTGCTGGGGTGCTCTGGCCTTGATTCAGACACGGCGATGCTGATTCGCCCCTGCCGCAGCATCCACATGTGGTTTATGCGGTTTCCGATTGATGCCGCATTTCTGGATACCGAAGGGCGTGTGCTAAAAATTTCTCGCAACCTGAAGCCGTGGCAGCTCGCTTTTGCTCCCCGAAAAACCAATGCCGTGCTGGAGACGGCCGCGGGCATTTTGAGTAAACTTCAACCGGGCGATTCACTGCAACTGGAATAAAAAACAACCCGCGGACTCTTTCCTCGGGTTCGATCGTTTATTTTTCAGGCGGAGGAACGGCTTCTTCTTCGTTCTCTGGCGGAGGTGGATTCTCATAAAACTCGAGTAGATCGCCTACCATCAGTTCCAGTTTAACCTCGGCTCTCAGCTCCGAGAA
>JBAHZU010000020.1:0-19998 GCA_037132875.1 Pontiella sp. | reverse complement strand
GCCGATAAATTCAGCCGCCAGCCAACCCCGGAATCCCTGCAAATAAGATGTTCATTTAAAAACCGCTCTTCAGCGGAGACCGTTCCGTCATGCCTAAAACCATCTCATAAATTATCGGTTGACTTTGGCTGGGACTCTGACCCTTTCTGCTTCGGTTAATTTCATTTTCTGACCATCTTTATCACGTCTTCTAATTTTTTATTTTATCAACTCGATCAATAAACTCATTATATGATCCATGTGAACGGTCTATCAGTGAATGCATCGTCTCTAGCGATACATTAAGGCGAAATCTTCTGTCTCCCGATGAACCATGATCATCAATCTCCCGAAAAACCCTGCTCTCAAGAAGATACGGAAGTACATCTGTGGTGAAATGGTGAGCATGAATTCCCATCTTCATCCTGATGATGGATTCTCCTATATGCGTACTTCTCAGGAAATACATTAACAACTTCTTGATTAGTTTGATCTCTAGGTCTTCAACATAAGAAACGACATCTTTTACCACCGGACTATCTTGCTCAGTTCCAAAGCATGACATCACTATTTGGTTTATCATTTCAGGGGTATAAACGTGAGTGTCTTGATCATCCAAGTATATCGAGTCAATTATGTTGTTTTTCGAAAAAAGGCAACCGGTAACTTTTGATTTACTAGACAAGTCAATCCGAGAAAATCGGGAGTTTTCAAACGAACATTCTACCAATTTTGCATCTGTGATACAGAGCCGTTCAAAATAACAATCCTTGAACGAAACTCGCGATAACGTGAGGTGCTCTGTAGAACTAGCCGCAAAAGACATACCCTCTATCGTCAATGGCTTATTATTCTCAGTGGTATTTAGAATCGACAGCAATATATGAGTAGCATTTGCATGCACAAATGATGCCCGACTATCTAAGCCAATGACATCTTTGAGTCGTTGCACAACCTTTCCACCATCATCTGCCCGAGCGATAGCCAAAGCGCATATACTTTTTGCCTGACTGGTTAATTCTCCCTTCTGCAAAAGGGTCAACGTGTTGTCTAAGTTATTCGATGAGGATAGCAATCGGCTTGCCACTGCCTCGCCTAAAAAATACTGATAGAACTCGTCATGATCAAACTCAACAGTATTTGATGCATTATCTGAAGCGGAAAGAAGTGCGTGATTATTTATTCGTTTCTTAACTTGTGAGGTTATGGGCGGCGTTTTCTGCCGGCACTCACAGAAATAATCAACTGTGAACTCAAGCATATCATGCTTAATATAAGCTATCTTTGAATTCCACATCTCAACTGCGATCTCAGACAGCAATCCACAATGCTCCTCAATACTCAACAGAGGAGAGGCAACATCTCCGCCACTCCGATCAAGCCACTTCTCTGTAACTTCTCTCTCAACAATTGCTCTAACAAAGGTCGAGAAGTAACTATCTCCTGATGAATAAACTTTCTCTAATAGCTCTGAGATTGATGCGGTTTCTTGAACCACTTTCATAAGCTGTTTAACCAAGACCGGTCTAGTTAGCAAAGAATGGCGCTCTCCAATTTTATTACTGATCTCGCTGTACAGCTCCTTAGCATCCGAAACGCAACATTTATCGCAATATTCAAGAAACTGTTTTTTATCCCATCGCCGAATCTCAATTTTTTTAAATTCTACAGAATACCCGGCAATCGCATCGAATAGTTTTTCTTGATTCTTAACTTCATGAAAATCGAAATACGCTTTACGTGTAGCGATAATGAGAGTTCCCTCTGAGGTAAGTGAGTTCAGTAAGTTTCCAAGAGCACTATTGGCCTCACCAGTACTAGTCTCAACAAACATTTCCTCAAACCCGTCGAAAGCCGGAATAATAACGCCTAGACGAATTAATTCTATAAAAGCGGAATAGTGCAAATAAGAGAAACGATATCTGTTCTGAAGAACGCCAACCGTTATATCATCAAACCTTAAAAAGGTTCGCCCTCCTAAAAATATAGGAACGATGAGCTTTTGTGACTCGCCCGCTTTGAAGCGATATGCCTGACGTTTTGACACCTCATTTATTAAAGTAGTTTTCCCTTCCCCTGCATCGCTTACAAGATAGAAGACATCGGTAGAAAAGGAACTTTCTTGCTCTACTAATTCAACGATTTTATCAACCGCCCCGCTTTCAATCGACTCAATCTCACCAGACTCTTGTTCTAAAGATGTCGATAACTCTAACTCTGGAGAAATGAATTCATCGACATTATCAACACCTGAGAGTTTATCAATTAATCTAGCAGCTAATAAGTCAAGTTTTGCTACTCGATGAATAATCCATTGTGTTGCCGGAATATAATTGTCCGCATCGACATCACTAACAGAAATCTCTCCACAGGTTGCTTTTAAAATACCACCAACAGTCTGCCCATTAATCTCCACCATAAATTCATTATCTTCGGTAATGAATTCGCTCGTTGGGTCGGCGAATACGTCCAATATTCTTTTGAATTCATCAAGTCTCATGCGATGCTCCTTTCCGTATGTTGGCATGTATTGTTGCCATATAATTGATTTGACGTAGGCTTCGTATGAACTCTTACCACCTGCATTCCTCTTGCGCTCAGAGTATTAACTGCCGGAAGAATATCATCATCACTGCTAACAACATAAACGTGCCCATTTGGAAAAACTTTGTGTGAATATAGGATGTCGCACGTCAACATGGTGTCTACTAATTTTTGTTCATTTCGATATAGAAACTGCGATATATCGATATTGCACCCTTCGTTTGGACATTTTCTTTTCCGTAAAAAATTCTTTAGCACAACTAGGGGACATGCGTTATCGCAGCAGCCCAGTGTAGTGGGGCTGGTGCACCTTATGTTATACGGGAATTGTTTTTTTCTATAAGTTCCAAACAGATGTTCTCTTGGGGTTTCAGACATTGAATAAGCCAATTCTGCTTGTGTACTTAGCCGGATAGTCATTTCACCTTTTGCAGAAAGTATTGTTGGGAATGAATCGCCGATCTCGGCGATCAGCATCTCGGCTGATGCAGTTAAACCTTCACCTTCATACCACCCCCCGTATAGACGAATAGTACATTCACCCCGCGTTTTGGACGTCGCGAAATCATCAAGGAGGAGTACTTTTTGCACGACCCCTTTAATTCCAAGATTTTTTTGTTGGGGCGTTAGATTGTCATAATCTATAAAAATGCTAATTTTCATCGGATCCAGTATTCTGGATAGTCAATTCCCCGGAAATCAGCTTTGGAAGAAGGGAGGAAAAGGGTAAAGCGTAAAATGTGAATGGTAAAAAAAGTAAAAAGCTCATTTTTTCTTCTCCTTCAGTTTCTTACAAATCGTGGTCAGGATGGCGACCAATTCGGAACTTTCCTGCTTTAAATCAGTCAATTGGTTTTCGGGCACCAGCTCAGCTTTTGTAATCAGGTCTAGCCAATATTGTGTTTTCCGCGCCTCTTTTACCGCAATGCTATATTTGGCCAGAAAGTCAGCCTCACTTTGCGCGCCTTCGACTTCTGATATATTTACACCAAATATTAAGTATAAAGAAGGGAAACAGCAAGTTCAACGCTTGAAAAGAAATAACCGCATGAGAACTCGGATCGAATGGATGCCATTCATGGGGATGCCCTTTCCAATAGGAAATTTAGGAAGCAGGATCGAAAGCGGCCGGCAAGACCGGCCCCATCAGAAGGGTACTGATCCGAGGATCATCTACCGTCCGCGTAAATCGATCCCTTACACTCCAAACTCGACCCCATCATTCTTGGAAAATGTGCGGGTAATATCACCCTTCTAAAACGTCTCCCGATGGGGGGATCGGTTTTGAAGGGCATTTCGTGGTGAGCTCTATTAGAGCTCCTGCAAAGGAACTAACATTTCATTCAGATAAAGCTGCTTCATCAGTTCACAGTCGAGTCGATGCCCTGCTTTGTAGGATTTAATTTTACCGACAAAGATCCCGTTTGGAATTAGGGCAATCGCCGCGAGCATATCGAGCACCGAACGATGCCAGACTGCTTCGAGCGCTTTCCCTTCGTACCGCAGGCGCGGCTCATTGACGTAGCGCTTCTTGCTGGCAATCGAAACATTTTCCTTGTTGTAGCCCAAATTCCGAACATCGGCAAAAAGCTTACCGATGGTGCTACAATACAACATCTTGGCATACGAGGTATTGGTTCGCGCCACGGAGGCCATTTCGGTTAGTTCTTTACAGACGGGAAACTTAATCCGCTGCTGGCCAATGGCGGTATTGAAATTAATCGCCGCATCCACCATGAGCTGCGGGTTGGAAGGATCGTCCGGCGGAGCCAGCGTCATAAAGTCGCCATAGGTTCCACCCACACTCACCGGTTCCTTCACCGTGAAATATTGCACGGGCTTATCAATCGTTTGGGTTCCGCATTGGTTCAGTGCATTCACCACATCCAAGCTCCCCTGTTCAAAGAGCGGCGGATCGCCGGAATCGAACTTGATGACCATATTATCAATGCCCATGCCCATCCGCAGCGAAATCAGGTGTTCGACCATTCGCACATAGTTGTGCGGATTTCCGGAGCGCAACACGATGTTGCTCACAATCTGTCCCGTCGTCCAGACATTGGAAATGCCCACCCGAATGGGAAGCGAACCGGGCAAATCGGTGCGATCCAACCACCAACCTTCCTTATTGCTCGGCTCAAAGGTCATGGTGCGGGTGGCTTTGCCCATAAAGGTGCCGGGGCCCGAAATCGTGGTCGATCTCGCCAGCGTTGTTTGTTGTTTTCGCATGGGTTCAATGGCCTTATCACTAAGGTCCCAATCAACCGGCTGGTTGTTCATTTTTTGATACGAGGCTTTGATTGCTTCTTCATCGCCCATTAAAATGCGTCCAGGATTCGTCATAAATTGCATTCCGTTCTGTTTGAACTGCTCTTTTGAATGGCCTATATTTAGTTTTTTAGATTAACAAACGCAATCAAAACAAAGGAGGACTGCTTGAAAGATGGGAAAGTTATCCGCTCAGCGGGCGTGGTGAGTGGTTTTACACTGCTCAGCCGCGGCCTTGGTATGCTGCGCGACATCATTATTGCCTATCATCTTGGCACCTCACTGCTGGCCTCGGCATTTTTTGTGGCATTCACCATTCCCAACCTCTTCCGCCGGCTCTTTGGCGAGGGGGCCCTTTCCGCGGCCTTTATTCCTGTTTTCATAGAAACACGCACCCAACAGGGAGACAAAGAGGCCTGGGATATGGCCGCCAAAGTCGTCACCATGACCGCCGCGTTGCTCTCTATCATTGCTCTGATCGGCGTCGTTCTCTTTTCGGTCGGCCTCCATTTTCCCTTCTTATCCGACAAATGGATCACCACGTTCGAGTTGTCTCGGATCATGTTTCCCTATGTCGTGTTCATCTGCTTGGCCGCACTTTTCATGGCTGTGTTGAACTCCTTCAAACATTTTGCCACATCGGCCTTTGCCCCCAGCATGCTCAACCTGATTCTCATTGCGATCATGCTTTTTGTTTTTCCAATCATTGGAAAAGATCCCACCGCCCAGACCACCGTACTGGCCTGGGGCGTGCTCCTCGCCGGAGTATCCCAAGTGCTGATCCAACTGCCTGCCCTGAAGCGCTTCGGCTGTCCGTTTAAATTTTCTCGCCAGTGGAACGACCCCAAAGTTCGGAAAATGCTCTTTCTGATGGGCCCCGCCGCACTCGGCATGGCGGTGACCCAATTCAATGTGCTGATCGACCGCATGTTCGCCCTCTGGATTGGCCCCTGGGCTCCGGCGGCGTTATACTACAGTGAACGATGGATTTATTTCCCGCTCGGCATCATTGCCACCGCGCTCAGCACCGTGCTGCTTCCGGCCTTTTCCAAGCAGGTTGCTGAGAAGGATCACTCGTCCATGAGCGAAACCCTTTCCGATTCCCTGCGCCACCTGATGTTTATCATGACGCCCGCCGCACTGGGCCTTATGGTATTGGCCACCCCTCTGCTGGAAACGCTGATGGAATGGGGCGGAAATTTTAATGCACAATCCACCCTCCTTTCCAGCCGCGCCCTCATTTTCTATGCGCCCGGCCTGGTGCTCTTCAGCGTAACCAAAATTTTTGTGCCCGCCTTCTATGCGCAGCAAGACACCAAAACCCCCGTCCGGGTGGGTTTCATTACCATTTTTGCCAATCTGGTCATGAACATCACCTTCATCCTCATCCTGCCGGAATACTGGAAACATGTTGGCATGGCCTTTGCCACCGTCGTTTCAGCCGGCCTGAACATCACGATTCTCGGCTTCATCCTCAACACCAAAGTCCGCGGCATCCACTGGCACGCCATTTTCCGCAGCTTTTTCCGCAGCTTGGCCTGCGCGCTCCTCATGGCGGGAATCACGGGACTGGTATGGCACCTCCTCCTGCCGATTTGCAATCAACACCTGTCCGCCAAGTTTGCTCAGCTCACGTCGCTCTTCCTATCCGTTGCAACGGGCGGAATGACCTATCTGACCCTTGCCCTCCTATTCCGTTTTCCAGAACTCCGCGAAATCAAATCTGCATTCCGCAGAAAATAAGAAAAAGGGCCCGTCAGAAAAGTGGGAGCCAAGTTGCCGCCGATCTCGTGGCGGAAAACAAAACGTCTGAACCCCTAAAATACATAAATAACCATTCCTCCTAATTTCCTGTTATCCTCGCAAAAAAGGAGCCCAACATGATTATTGGTGTACCGAAAGAAATGAAGTCGGATGAATATCGAATAGCCATGCTGCCGGTCGGCGCGCATCTGCTCATCGAAGAGGGCCACACGGTGCTTATTGAAACCCATGCGGGGCTGGGGAGCGGCTTCAGCAACCTTGATTACACGTCGGTCGGTGCCGAGATTGTGACTACGGCAGAGGAACTTTTCCAGCGGTCGGAAATGATTATTAAGGTGAAGGAGCCTCAACCCGAAGAAATCGGACGCATGCGAGCGGGCCAGATTTTCTTCTGCTATTTTCATTTTGCCAGCGCCCCCGAACTGACGCGCCACTGTTTGGAAAAAGGAATTTCCGCCGTGGCCTACGAAACGCTCTCGGATGAAAATGGACGCCTTCCCCTACTCACCCCGATGAGCGAAGTGGCCGGCAAGCTGTCGATTCAGGAAGGGGCCAAGTGCCTGGAAAAACCGATGATGGGCCGCGGCATTCTGCTTGGCGGCGTTCCGGGGGTTGCACCAGCCAATGTGTTGATTCTGGGGGCCGGCGTGGTGGGTTCGAATGCCGCCAAGGTGGCGGCGGGGCTGGGCGCCAACGTCACGATCATGGATATCAATCTGGACCGCCTGCGCCAGATCGACGAAATGATGCCGCCGAATGTAACGTCCATTTTCTGCGAGCCGCATGCCATCGAGCGCTATGCCATGCTGGCCGACCTCGTGATTGGCTCCGTCTTGATTCCCGGAGCGTTGGCTCCCAAATTAATCAGCCGCGAACTGGTTTCTAAAATGCAGATGGGATCGGTTATTGTGGATGTTTGCATCGATCAAGGCGGATGCTGCGAAACCAGCAAACCCACCACGCATGGCGACCCGGTGTATGTGGTCGATGACGTGGTTCACTATTGTGTCACCAACATGCCCGGTGCCGTCGGCCGCACCAGTAGCCACGCGCTCTGCAATGCCACGCTGGCCTACTGTCGGGAACTCGCGAACCTTGGATTGGAAGGTTTTCTGCAAAAAAGCGAAGGCCGGCGCGCGGCACTCAATATACAGGCTGGCCGCATCACCTGCCCCGCTGTGGCCGCGGCCTTTCCAGACCTTGGAAAATAAATAAAAAGGATCGCGGCCTCGCAGGCCGCGGCCAATGGCAACATGGGCCCGCCCAGACTAAACGAGTTCGATCTGCTGCAGCACTCCGGAATCCAAATCCAGCACCGCGCAAGTGTTCGGTGCGCCTCTCCCCGCTGTTCCAGGGTTGATGCAACGCGTGCCCTCTACCGAATAATCATGAAAGACATGCGTATGGCCGGTGAAAACGAAGTCGTATTCCCCCGACAGAATGGTCCGATCTCGGGTGATGCGGTCATCACTGTGCAGCAAAGCAATCCGTGTGCTACCGCATGCAATGTCTCCAAATCGCCCATGCAGATGAAGGCCGGAGAGCATGGAGGCCTCGTCCCAATTGCTGGAAAATCGATCCACGTTTCCCAAGACCGCATGCACAGGAACCTTGAGGGTGGAGAGCTGGGTTAATACCTCGAACGAACCAATATCGCCGCAATGAAAAATGGAGGACACCGCCTGTTCGCGAAAAACAGCCACTGCTTTTTCAACCACAGCAAGGTTGCCATGGGTATCTGATAGAAGGCCGATAGTCATGACGGAAGGCTCTCATAGATGAAGTTTTGTGTCGATTCAGTTCGTGCTCTGGTTTAGTTTCTCGCCTTCATTTTTGATAGGAGCAAACCCCATGATTAAAGCAAAAGTTGTTGGAGCCGGTGGATACGGCGGAGTCGGTATTACCGAGTTATTGCTGAAACACCCCGGTGCGGAAATTGGTTGCCTGGTCAGCCTTTCGGATACCGGACGTAAAATGAGCGATGTCTTCCCGCATCTTCGTGGATTTTGTGATGATGTGATTGTCTCTCCAGACGATCCCAAAACCCAGGAGCAGTACGACGTGGTCTTTTTCTCCACGCCGGACGGCGTCGGCATGCAGGCGGCAGCGGCAGAACTTGAACGCGGCGCAAAAGTGATCGACTATAGCGGCGACTTCCGGTTCAGCACACCTGAGCGCTATGCCGAATATGCCAATTTCATTGGACGAGATCCCGTTCATAAATCACCCGCCCTGCTGACCAAAACGGTATATGGATTGCCGGAACTGCACGAGATTAACTCCGATCAGTCGATTGTAGGCAATCCCGGTTGTTTTGCGGTGAGCTGCATTTTGGGTCTCGCTCCGGCGGTTGCTGCGGGCATCATTGACACCAAGAGTATTATTGCCGACTGCAAAACGGGCGTTTCCGGTGCGGGCAAAAAACCCAATGCGGCATTCCACTATCCCAATCGCTACGACAATATGAATGCCTATAAATTATCGGGGCATCAGCACGTGGTTGAAATTGAACAAGAACTCGGACGGTTGGGCGAAGGCGATGTTCAGATGACCTTCACCGCCCAAGTGGTTCCCGTCTGCCGCGGCATCATGTCCTGTCTCTACGCCACCTTGGAAGGGCAGAAAGCGCCCGAGGTGCTTGAAATTTATAAAGAATACAATAAAAACAACCCGTTCATCCGCATTCAGGATGCGGCCACTCCGGCCAGCATTGCGGACATTCGCGGCACCAATTATTGCAGCCTGACGGTCGATGTGGACGAAAGAAACAACCGCCTCCGGGTGATTTCGCACATTGATAATCTGATGAAGGGGCAAGCGGGAAATGCCATGCAGAATATGAATCTCATGTTCGGCCTCGATGCGGGCACCGCTCTTGCGGCTCCTAGTCAGTATCCATAACGAAAACCGACCCTAACGTCGATCCGGTTCTTTTACGCGCTCTTTTGCGCGTTGAAGAGCGCGGCGGGGTGCAGTTGGTCATATAAAAATGGTCACCCCTTTCCCACAGATACGGGCTGAAATCCGGACAACGGAGATGCAACCACACGGTGATCTATCGGGGAGAAAGGAAGAAAACAAAAATAACCCCGGGGGTTAAATCTCGTCCTCTTCATTTCACTGCTTTTAATCGGATTAATCGACGAGCTGGTGCCGCATATTGTGGCCGAGGTGGCAGGTAATCTCATACGGAATGGTGCCTGCAAGCCGCGCCAGATTTTCAACACAGTGGGGAGCCGCGGGATCGGCAGAGATGATCTCCACCTCATCCCCTACCTTGGCATCGGGGATATCGGTGACATCCACCGTCATCTGGTCCATGGAAACCCGACCTCGCACAGGGGCATCCACACCATTGATCCGAACGACGGCTTTATTGGATAGGTTTCGGAAATACCCGTCGCCATAACCGATTGGCACCACGCCCACCCGGCTGTCGCGCTTATATTCATGCGTTAGGCCATATCCGCTTCGGCTGCCTTTTCGCATATGCTTCACCGCAATCAATTTGGCGTGAACCGACATACACGGTATCAACGCAACGTCCGGCCGAAGCTCATCGGATGAATGACAGCCATACACCGCAATCCCCGGCCGCACCATATCAAAATGTGTTTCCGTCAGATCAAGGGTGGCCGCCGAGTTCGCCGCATGGCAAACCAGACTTCCCGCCGGGGGGAGAATGGATTTAAAACACGCCAACTGCTGAAGGGTTGCCGTCCGATCTGCTTCATCGGCCGTCGCAAAATGAGTGTACACCCCGGTGAGTGCCACCTCATCCAACGCATGAATGGATTCAATGAGATCCACGGCCTGATTGGCAGGCACCCCAAGGCGCCCCATCCCGGTGTCCACCTTTAAATGCACCCGCGCCGGTTTCCCAACGCGCTTGGCCGCCGCCTGAATCGACTCCAGTGCGGACTTCGACATGACCGTCTGGGTGATTTCCTGCCAAACCAACTCATCCTGAATCTTAAAATCATCAAAATATGCAGAAAGGAAGCAGAGCACAAAACCATGATAGCCCTTCTCCCGGATATCCAATGCTTCCAGAGGAGAAGCCACCCCAAACCCATCGGTCAGCTCGGCCAACACCGGAAACAACACATCCAGACCATGGCCATAGCAATCGTCCTTCACCACCGGGCAGAGCTTAACCCCCTTGCCAATCAACCCGCGCAACGTTGCAATATTATGCCGTACGGCGGACTCGGAAATGGATGCGGTTAGATAGTTTTTCATAGGGGCCTATTATACAAAAACAAAAAAGCTTCCAGAAACTGGAAGCTTTTCTTTGTAGCCGTTTTTCCAAAGGCTGGAAAGACTAAGCACCGAGCATCTGTGTGCTGTGCCCAATTTCAAAGTGGGTGATATCCGCTTCCGAAAGTAGCGATTCAGCAATATCGTCGAGACCCTTCAGCAGTTTCTCCTTCACCGCCAGATCCACATCAAAGGCAAACACCGTGTTGCCAAAGGTCACGGTCTGCTCTTCCAGATTAACCGTCGCGTCCAGCGGCTCGTCCGCAGACGCGAGCACAAAAATCTGATCTACCTGTTCCCGGGACAACTGAACGGTTAAGATCCCGTTCTTCGCACAGTTATTGCAGAAAATATCGGCAAAGCCCGGAATATCGCCGTCGATCGGTGCAATAATCACTTTAAAGCCTTGCTGAGCCACGGCCCAAACCGCGTGCTCGCGGCTGGAACCGCACCCGAAATTGTTGCGACCAATCAGAATGGAAGAACCCTGTGTTTTCGGCTGATTCAGCACGAAGTCCGGATTATCCGTTCCATCGTCATTATAGCGCCAGTCCGAAAACAGAGCCGGACCAAAACCGGTACGCTTGATGGACTTCAGATGCTCTTTTGGAATCAGTGCATCGGTGTCGATATTTGCGCGATCCACCGCACAAACAATCCCTGAAAATGTTTCAAATTTTTCCATTAGTCGATCTCCCTTATATCAACAAAGTGGCCATTAATCGCCGCAGCGGCCGCCATGGCCGGACTGACGAGATGGGTACGGCCGCCACGCCCTTGGCGCCCTTCAAAGTTACGGTTAGAGGTTGAAGCACAACGTTCTTTGTCCGCGAGTTTGTCCGGATTCATCGCGAGACACATGCTGCAACCCGCATAACGCCAGTCCGCACCGGCTTCAAAGAAAACCCGATCCAAACGTTCGGCTTCTGCCTGATACCGAACCTTTTCAGAACCCGGAACCACCAAAACACGAATGCCGTCGGCCACCTTTTTGCCCTTCATCACCGCGGCCGCAGCACGAAGATCTTCGATGCGGCCGTTGGTGCAACTACCAATAAAAACGGTATCCACCTTGATGTCGGTCATTTTCATGCCCGGCTCAAGACCCATGTAATCCAATGCAGCACGAACATCTTCCGGAGCATATTCAGGCACGGCATCCAGTTCCGGCACCGTACCATTAATGCCGGTCACCATGCCAGGACTCGTGCCCCAGGTCACCTGCGGCTCCAATTTCTCAACATCAATCACGAGTACTTTATCGTAGATCGCATCCGCATCAGAGAAGAGGGTTTTCCAATACGCAATCGATTGCTCCAGCGCTTCGCCTTTCGGAGCAAACGGGCGGTCCTCAGCTGTCACATAGTCAATCGTGATCTGATCCGGAGCAATCAGCCCGGAACGCGCCCCGGCTTCAATCGCCATATTACAGACCGTCAAACGACCTTCCATCGAAAGTGCTTCAATGGCTTCGCCACAGAATTCGAAAGCACAGCCCGTTCCGCCGGCGGTTCCGATTTCTCCGCAGAGTTCCAGCACCATATCTTTGGCCGTAACGCCGAAGGGGATCTTACCCGTGAATTCAACCTTATACTGCTTCGGGATTTTCTGCCGCAGTGTCTGAGTGGCCAGCACATGCTCAACTTCGGAGGTGCCGATACCAAACGAGATGGCTCCAAAAGCACCGTGTGTTGCCGTGTGCGAATCGCCGCAAACCACCGTGGTGCCCGGCAAAGTGATCCCCTGTTCTGGGCCGATGATATGCACAACGCCCTGATTTTTGGACGCGATACCGTAGAAGGTAATCTTATTTTCCGCACAGTTATTTTCCAGCGCGTCCACCTGCGCTTTGGCCACCGGATCAACAATCTCGGAGCGACTATCCGTCGGAACATTGTGATCGGCCGTGGCGAACGTCAGTTCCGGATGCCGAACCTTACGATTCTCAAGGCGTAGCCCTTCAAACGCCTGCGAACTTGTGACTTCGTGCACCAGATGGCGATCGATGTAGAGAAGCACTTCTCCGCCAGGCAATTCCTTGACGACATGCTTCTCCCATATTTTTTCAAACAGTGTTTTTCCCATAATATTCGCCTCATTTTAACAAAAAAATGATTATATAAATCCCCACGATCCGTTCAAGCCAATCCGGTTGCTATTTATAATCAAATCGGAAGAGCCCCCCCCCTGATTCGTCAGAAAACAGTTCTGCCCTGCCCCAAGGAAGTCCCTCGTTATTTCGAACAAACCATCCGCCAATATACGTTTCATCTAAGTTGAACGATCGAATGCTAACTCGACCCCATTCAAAAACAGATCGGAGTAAATCCAGTTCCGCCTGCGTTTAGCATACCCAGCATCAACCGACAGCGCCGACCAGATGACCAGCACCAGCAAGGAAGGACGCAGGGTGATGCTTTCCAAAGGACTGTGCACGAGAATATGCACCCTGCCGGATAGCGACCAAAATGCAGCGGGATCAACACGTATCCCTTACCCAAACAGAACGCTTCTTTCTTGAACTGCCCCGCCTGCTGTGGCGTTATGTGCGGCTCTCATGAATGTACCCGAAATAAAAGATTTATTACAGACCGTAAAAAAATCGCTGGATGGCGTATTGCTGCGGGATCGTGCCCACTTAAACAGCTTGATGCGCCGGGTGCGGCAACGGATTCATGATAACCAGCCGGCCGACAACATTGCCTCCAAACTGAAGGCAGAACATTTCCAATCGTTGGAACGGGCGCAGAAGCGAGCGCAGGTTGAGCTAACGTTGGATTATCCGGAAATTCTCCCCATCTCGGGAAAAAGGGCGGAGATCCAAAAACTGATTGAAGAAAATCAGGTGGTCATTGTCTGCGGCACCACGGGATCCGGAAAGACAACCCAGTTGCCTAAAATTGTGATGGAAGCCGGCGCCGGCAAAGTCGGGCGCATCGGCATCACCCAGCCCCGCCGTTTGGCGGCCACCGGCATGGCGCGGCGCGTGGCCGAGGAGATGAATACCGACTACGGCAAGGGCGTCGGTTGCCAGGTGCGTTTCGACGATTCCACCTGCGACGAAACCATCATCAAATTCATGACCGATGGCATTCTGCTGGCCGAAACCCAGCGAGACCGGCATCTGCTTCAATACGACTGTTTGGTGATTGATGAAGCCCATGAACGCAGCCTGAATATTGATTTCCTACTCGGCTATCTTAAAAACCTGCTGAGTGTTCGCCTCGATCTTAAAGTGGTCATCAGCTCGGCCACATTGGATGCCGATAGCTTTTCCGCATTTTTTGACGGCGCCCCTGTCATCGAAGTGGAAGGCCGCACCTATCCGGTGGAAGATTTCTTTCTGCCACCGGGAAAAGATGAAGAGCTTTCCAACCACATTCTGCGGGCCATGCGCTGGATTTCGGACGTGGACGACGATGGCGATGTTTTGATTTTTCTGCCGGGCGAACGTGAAATTAAAGAGGCCACCAAAAAACTGGAAGGCCAGCGGTGGAAAAATACGGAAGTGCTTCCGCTATACGGCCGCCTCAGTATGGGCGAACAGCAGCGCGTATTTAAGGTGGGCGGACGACGGCGGATCATTCTGGCAACGAACGTGGCGGAAACCTCCATCACCATTCCCGGCATTCATTATGTCATTGAATCCGGGCAAGTGCGCCTGAGCCGCTATAATCCGCGCACCCAAGTGCAGGGATTGCAAGTTGAACAAGTTTCGCAGGCCAGCGCACGGCAGCGTCGGGGCCGGTGCGGTCGAGTGACGGATGGCATCTGCATCTATCTCTACGATAAAGAAACACTAGAAAGTAGCGCGCAATATACCGATCCCGAAATTCGACGCACCTCGCTGGCGGGCGTGATTCTTCAGATGGATGTTCTGAACCTGCCGTCGATTGATCGCTTCCCGCTCATTGATCCCCCCAGTTCAACCCTGGTGAACGAAGGCTATAAAGCGCTGCGCGACATTGGGGCCATTGATGACGGGCGAAAGCTCACGAGCATGGGCCGAGATATTGCCCGCTTTCCGACGGATCCGCACTTGGCGCGCATGCTGATTCAAGCGCACGAAGAAGGGGCTCTCCCCGAATTGTTGATTCTTGTGGCCTTCCTTTCCATTCAGGATGTACGCGAACGCCCCACCGAAAAGGCCGACCTCGCCGATCAGGCGCATGCCCAGTGGAAAGAACCAAAATCCGACTTCATTACCATCCTAAACCTTTGGATGGCCTTGGAGGAAGCGAGGCAGGTGTCGCACGGCGCCTTGCGAAAGTTCTGCAAAAAGAATTTTGTGAATTATCGGCGGGTGATGGAATGGCGCAACCTTTGGCAGGATCTGCGCGGAAATGTACGCGACCTGAAATGGGATTCCACCCCCCCAGACACCAAGAACGCCAAGCAGCACAAAGGCCCATCATCGGACCCTTCATGCCTGAGCGGCGAAATAAACGGCAGTGAATATGATTTAATCCACCGCTCTCTGCTTGCCGGACTTCCATCGAACATTGGCTTTAAGGGCGAAGATCGAGAATTCACCGGCGCTCGGAATCGTAAGTTTTTCATTTTCCCCGGCTCCGGCCTTTTCAAAAAACCACCGGAATGGGTGATGACCTTTGCTCTGGTGGAAACCACAAAACTCTATGCCCGCATGGTCGCAGAAATTCAACCAGAATGGGTCGAGGCGGTGGCCCCCCACCTTTGCAAATCCGTTTATAAGCAACCGGAGTGGAATCCGGAAAAGGGCTTTGTCTTCGCCAAAGAGTCGGTCATTACCGGCGGATTGACGATCTCCGAGGGCAAACGCGTACACTTCGGGCCCATCAATCCGGAAGAATCCCGAAAAATGTTTATTCGGGACGGCATGGTGCCCGCAAATCTTTCAACACGCGGGGGCTGGCTGAAAATTCATCGAGCCATGCTCGACGATATCCAATCGTTGGAAGAAAAAATTCGCCGACCGGGCGCCCTGTATGATTTTGATGCGGTCTTTGAGCATTTTAATCGCCTCTTGCCAGACGATGTCTTTTCCGTCCAAACCTTGGAACAATGGATTCATCAGTCCAAAGTCCGCATTGCCATGCGATTAGACGATGCCATGTTCCCGCAGTCCAACCCAGTTCGACCCACGGACTATCCCGCATGGCTGACGTTCTATGAAGAGGACTTCCATCTGATCTATACCTTTGAGCCCGGCGATGAGCTCGATGGCATTGCCCTCATCTGCCCCGCGGAAAAAATGGCCTTTCTGCCCGATTGGGCCCCCGACTGGCTGGTGCCGGGTTGGCTCGAGGAAAAGGTGAACCGCTTGCTCCGAACGCTGGCTAAAAATCTGCGGGTCACTCTGGCACCCATCGACCAAACCGCCGCCAACTTCGCGCACACGTGCGCAAGTGTGCAGCAACAACCGTTGTTGGAATCGCTCTCGGGCTGGCTACAATCTGAATTCAAACTTCCGATCGATGCATCCGACTTCGATGAAAAATCCTTGCCGGAGTTTCTTCGCATGAAGGTGATCGAAATGAAGGGCGATGAAATCGTTAAGATTCATACCTCGATCTCCGAAGAGCACCGGTTAAACATTCATCTCAGCGGGGCAGCCACCTCCTTTTCAAAATGGACACTTCCTCCAGGGAAAACCTGGCCGGGAGCAGAACTCCCAGAATTCATCACCAGCGAAGACCATAAAAAAACGCGGGGTTATCCTGCCCTGACGGCCTCCGCTGTCGGCGTGGGCCGAGCCGTATTCCTCAGCGAGGCCAACGCACAGCAGGCCCATCGTGCCGGACTGGCCCAGCTGTTCCGCCTGCAGCAAAAAGAACAGGTGAAATATGTGGAGAAACGCCCGCCACTCACGCCTAACTTGCAAATGACACTTTCCGCCATCGATGGAAGCTTCCTCGCAGATCTGATGGACGGGGCCATTGTAGATGCACTGACAAAAGACTCGAAAATTCAGATCCGCACTCCCGACCTTTTTGCCGAGCGCTCGCTGGATGCCCGGGCTTCGCTCTATGAGATGGTTGAAGAAAACGCGCGCATTCTGGAAAACATGCTGGAATTGCGGGCAACCATTGTCGAATCCATCTCCAGCTTAAACGCGGATATCGACACCCTGCACGATCTTGAAATGCAACTTGAGTTTCTTTTCCGTCCCGGTTTCCTCCAAACCATGGATGTGTTCAGCCGCTACCCAAGATATCTCAAAGCCATGAATGTACGCATCCAGCGGGCTCGGAATAATTCGGAGGCCGACATCCGGAAACTATCCGAGGTGGAGCCCTTCCAAAATCGGCTGAACGATAAACTGCTGGAGTGCGACGACATTACATCCGCTCACGATCTGCTGGAATTTTCCATGAAACTCGAAGAGTTTCGTGTGAACCGCTTTGCCCCAGAAATCAAAACCCCCGTCAAGGTTTCTGCGCAACGGCTTGAGGAAGCTTGGTCAAACCTGTTATAAAGATGGATCTACTTACATGAATTGAGGAAAACCATGCTTTCAGCTGTCATATTTGATTTCGACGGAATTATCGTCGATAGCGAGCCCATGCATTTCAAGGCCTTTAACGAAGTCCTGAAATCCAAAAAAATTGAGATGTCCTGGGAAGATTATTGTGAAACCTATATCGGATTTGATGACCGCGCTGCCTTTGGCACGGTTTTTAAAGCCAACCAAGTAAAAATCAGCTCAAAAGAAATTAATCTACTGATCGAAGAAAAAGCAGCCGTCTTTCAGAAATACATCCTAAATGGGGAGGCAAAGCCCTTACCCGGTGCCGTTGAGCTGATTAAAAGCATTCCCGTTCGTTTGCCCGTGGCGCTGTGCAGCGGAGCACTTCGAGAGGATATTGATCCCATTCTTAAAAACCTCGGCCTTTCCGATGCATTCACCGTCATCGTTACCGCAGAAGATACGCCGAAGAGCAAACCCGATCCGGCCCCCTATCTGCTGACCTGTAAAAAATTGGGCATTGATGACCCCGCCACCGCCATTGCCATCGAGGACACCCCCGCCGGCATCATTTCGGCAAAAGGAGCGGGCCTGAAAGTGCTGGCCGTCACCAACAGCTATGATCGGGATTATCTCATGGAAGCCGATGCGGTAACCGATACGCTTGAGAATGTAACTCGGCCAACCCTCGAAAACGTGGTGCTCTAAAAAAAACTCCTGCAGTGGGCATTTTTCCAAGGCGTGGAAATAAGGCCGAAGCCACGAGGGGTTGATCTCGATTGCCCTAATTTTTAACCGGGCCCTTTTTTGCCCACCCACCCACGGAAACCAGTCGTCAGGCTGCTGATCGCACAGCACGGGCAATGCACGGGACGCCTTGTTGCTCCGCGGTTGAGCGGTGTGTTTTAACCGCTAAACCATCATCAACGTCTTATCCGCAACCTTTTCGCCATCAAGCCAGGTGATCAGGCGCCAGGCGCCCCGCTTATCCTCAACGGGATCCCAGATCGTATCGCCGAGAAAAAAACGAAAGTCATTGGTCTTCACATATAGTTCGCCATCGAAAGGCGGAGCCATCTCCCCATCCGCCCCCTTAAACGGAGGATGTTCGATACGAAAAGAAATCTTACCCTTGCGCGCATTGCGAATGCGTAGGATATATCCAAATTCAACCTCCAACACGGCTTCAATTTCGGTCGTTATTTTCACCAATGTTGGCAGGTCCTTGCTACCGCGATCCCACCCATCATATCGCCCATGGCTGTGCATCGTAACCACTGATTTTTTCTTGGCCATCAGCTAGCCTTCCGAAAGGAACAACGCCCAATTTCTTTGTGCGAAAAAATCAGCTCAAAATCAGTCCGCTCTTCATCATCCGGCTGAAACGCGTCCAGCTCCTCAAACCGATCATCCTTTTTCAGCAAGGCATAGATATCCTCAAAATAGGGCAGATGATCCGTTGCAATATGCAACCCCCCATCGTCTTCCAAGGTTCGGAAAAGGGCATCCATAAACGCCGGATTAAAAAGACGGTTATCATTATGGCGTTCCTTTGGCCAAGGATCGGGAAAGAAGAAATAGTAGTTCGCCACATAGTCGGAAGGAATCATCTTACTAATGGTATAATACCCTTCCATACGGTAAACACGGCAATTTTCCCGCTGGGCTCGCTCGCACCGTCGGCCGCTGCTATGAATGCGTCCCAACTGCCGTTCAATGCCCAGAAAGTTCGTTTCGGGAAACTTCCCCGAACGCGCAACCAAGAAGCGGCCCTTGCCGGAACCAATATCAATTTCCAACGGAAATTCAGGATGCGGGAATTCTGATTTAAAATCGAACGGATCAATCCAATTGTCCGTGTTAATACGTAAAGTTGTTTTCTTTTTCTTGCTCATCGGACGCGTACTGTTTACGAATTGATGAACGAAGGGCAAGTAAATCTAAATGGGAATCTACGATCGAGACTATATGCGCAAACCAACCGAAGAACCTCGGTTGAAGAAACCGCATGCCCAAATTGAGTCTGCCGACAACAAACCGTCCTTAATAAAACGGATCAAATTCTGGTTCTGGAACCTGAAAAACCAATCATAAACGGTCCAATCCTTAGACCTATTTAAACCCAAGCACCACCCAACGAATCCCCCAACAGAGCACCACAGGAAGAATCCCCCACCCAATAAAGAGCGTCCAACTCCCACTCAAGGGATTCAGCAGCGCAAAAGCCAGCGCCATCCAAAGCACCGAACCAAACAGGGCCAGACGTATCAATCCCGAACAGATCGGCTTCTTATTCGATGACTGCCGCGGTGCCGATGGATCTGGCGAGCGACGGCGCAACAGCCGCGGCACAAGAAAAAGACCCAGCAAAATCACCACGATGACCAAAATTTCTTTCATTCCGCTAAACATATTTGCCCTTATTCTAAAAAACACCCGTTAACTCCCCGCAAATATACGCATCAAGAAACCAGCCTATCAACCCTAATATGAAGGGGTAACAAAATCACCCAATTCACAACATCCGGCCAATGAAAAAAAGTTAACGAACAAGCCTTGACGCATACCCCGATGCCAGCTACTTTATGCGCTCGTTTGAACGGGAAACCATTCAAACCGCGGGCGTAGTTCAATGGTAGAACCCCAGCCTTCCAAGCTGGTTACGACAGTTCGAATCTGTTCGCCCGCTCCATTTTAAAAGGGCCTTTCTTAATCGAAAGGCCCTTTTTTATTGG
>JBAHZU010000009.1:0-11995 GCA_037132875.1 Pontiella sp. | reverse complement strand
TATCTTCGCGAAGTTCTCACCGCGCTCCCAACGATGAAACAAGCCGAAGCCGCCGGCTGGACTCCCGCTCAGTGGAAGTCAAATTCCGAAAGCACCACCATTCAACCTCTGTCAATAGGGTGATCGAAGAGACGCTTACGTATGGCTAAACCTCCCATTGATTCTATTCTGTGGTTTTTCATCGGTGAAGTTGGATGCAAATTGGGGTTGCGGATTCTTACAAGGTCTGGAAGCGTGTCTGTATGAACTATTTTTTATTCGATATCGGAAATGTACTCACCAATTTTGATTTTCAACGCCTATTGGAGATTTATGCGGAACATGCAGGCCGATCATTGGGCCCGCAGACCGATCTGGATGAAGAAATGTATGTCCAGGTGGAAAAGGGATTGCTCAGCGAAGAGGGGTATGTGAAGTACCTTAATGAAGCGAAGGGGCTCCATTGGACCACGGATAACCTGCATGAAGTTTGGCAGGAAATTTTCAGCCTGAATGATGTGGGAATTGGGCTGTTTAAAAAGGCGCTGGCTTCGGATGCCGCGGTGTATACGCTCAGTAATATCGCCCATTATCATGTGCGGGCCATTGAAAAAAACTGGAGTGGATTTTTTGATGATACGACCGGGCTATTTATGTCGTACAAAATGGGAGTCCGAAAGCCCGATCCGAGGATCTATGAAATGGTGCTCACCGAGTTGAAGGCTACTGGCGATCAGTGTTTTTTCATTGATGATCTTTCAGAAAATATTGCTGCCGCCCGTGCCGTTGGTATTCAGGCGCATCATTTTGTGCCAGAAACCTATGCGGCGGTGGAGCAGGCTGCTTATACCTTCTTTAATTGGTAAAAAAGATGATTCGCCGGCTGGTGCAAGGGAGCGGCGTGGGATTCCTGCAACAATAAGCAGGTAATCAGATCTTTTTAAGGGAAATTGAGTCCGCGGAAATCGAACGGATAACGAGGGCTAAACGGGGGCTGTCATTTTCCAAACACTGGAAAATCGTTTGCGAGGTATCGTCTGATGTTAAAAAAAGCCCCGCCATAATAGCGGGGATTTTATCCTATAAAAAGCAGTAGAAGTGAAGAAGCGAAGGTTTGACCCATAAACGAAGAGCTTTCGTCGGATGTTCGTTTTAACCCATTGGGTAATTTCATTTTTTCATTTCTCCCCTTGGGGTTGCCAATTTAACCGCATTTACTTCGATTTGAGCCCCTCTCGGAGTAGGCCTCTACGCCGTAAGGACTCAAATCTCGTATCTGCAACCCACTTGGAAACTGCATTTTTTGGGTTTATCTTCCCAAGGGTTGGGAATGTTTAGTCAACCAGCACCTCGTTGAGGCGGGCGGCAAAGCCCGCTGGATCGCTGATTTTGGCGCCAGAGGCAATGACCGCTTGGTCATGCAACAGCTGGGTGAGAGTTCCAATCTTAGGGTCTTTCGCGTCAGCATCGTAGAGGGCCTGAACTTTTTTCACCACGGCGTGTTCTGGGTTAAGTTCGAGCACGCTTTCACGTGGAGGAACTTCCTGCCCCATGCGGCGCATCATTTCTTCAATATGCGGGCTCATGGACATTTCATCGCCCACGAGTACCGCCGCAGAATCCTTGAGGCGGGAAGTTAGTTTGACTTCTTTCACCCCATCCAGCAGCTCCTGAGCATAACCAATGAATCCTTCGAAGGTTTTCGTTTCTTCTTGGAGTGCATCTTTGTCGTCGATGTGGCCTTTATTGACCGCTTTGAGCTTTTTGCCTTTATATTCCATCAGTTGTGGAATCACAAAGTCATCGATCGGGTCGATCATCAGCAGAACTTCTTTTCCATCTGCCTTGAAGGATTCCAGATAGGGGGAGTTTGCAATGGAGCCGCGGTTTTCGCCGGCCAGGTAAAGAATCTCTTCCTGATCCTCGGCCATATTTTCCACATAATCAGCAAAACAGGTTTTTTCGCCGGCTTTTTTGTTGGTGGTTTCAAACAGCAGTAAGTCGGCAATCTTTTCTTTATTTTCCCAGTCGTTTTGTAGGCCTTCCTTAAGAATGGCACTGAAATTTTCGTGGAAAATCTCGAATTCCTTGTAATCCTTCTTCTTCATCTGAGCTAGTGTTTTTAGAACACGACTGGTCAGATTTTTGCGGATTTTATCCAACATTGGATTTTCCTGAAGAATTTCGCGGGAAACGTTCAACGGCAAGTCGGAGGAATCAACAACTCCTTTAACGAAGCGTAGGTAACTCGGCAGTAGATTGTCGAATTCGTTGCTGATGAAGACGCGCTGAACGTAGAGGTTCAGATGCGCTTTCGGATCGTTGTTCATCATCATATCGAACGGTTTGGCTTCCGGGATGAAGAGCAGGGCTTTGAATTCGATGGCCCCTTCCGCATTGTAGTGGATGGTTTCCGCTGGGCTGTTGGTATCGTGGGAGATGTGTTTGTAGAACTCGCCGTATTCTTCGTCGGTGATTTCGTTCTTCGCCCGCAACCAGATCGCTTTCTGGGTATTGATCTGCTCTTCTTTTTCTTCTTCAATTTCGGTTTCTTCGTCTTTCACCATTTTCAGAAGAACGACGGGGTGTTCGAGGAAGTCAGAGAATTTTTTAACGGTGGAGCTGATCGTCCATTCGTTCAGATATTCCGCAGCCTCTTCTTTCAGGTGCAACGTGATTTCTGTTCCACGGGTTGTTTTGTCGGAATCAGAAAGGGTGAATTCGCCCGTGCCTTTGGACTCCCATCGAATGGCCTCTTGGCCATGTGCTTTGGTGACCACGGTTACATCATCGGCCACCATGAAGGAGGCATAGAATCCCACTCCGAATTGACCGATCAGTTCTGGATTATTTTCCAGATCCGCTTCTTTGGCTTTCGCCAGAAAATCTTTGGTGCCTGAGTGAGCGATGGTGCCGAGGTTTTCGATGACCTGCTCGCGTGACATGCCAATGCCATTATCCGTGATGGTCAGCGTTTTCGCTTCTTCATCTGCTTTCAAGGTGATTTTCCAGTCGGAGTCCCCTTCGAGGATGTCGTCATTGTTCAGCCCTTCGAAGCGGACTTTATCGATGGCATCTGCTGCGTTGGAAATGAGTTCGCGCAGGAAAACTTCGCGGTGGGAATAGAGGGAATGGGTGATGAGATGAAGCAGTTGCTCCAGCTCGGTCTTGAATTGCATGGTTTCTTCAGCCATTGAATATCTCCTAGAGTTAAAATGCATATAAAAACAGGCGCGAAACTACGAAAGCAGGGGCGGGGATTCAAGCCGGAAACCAACTTTGTGCTTCCGGCTTCGGCGGCCTCGGGCGAAGAAGGGCCCGATATTTTTCACCTTAAGGTGAGAATATAGCCGCCGCGTTGCATTGTTGCCCGGAAAAGTAGAATTATTTTGTGGCAGAATAATTAAAACGAGAACAGAGAAAATCATTCTTCCATTCAATCAATCGATCCTCATTTAGGCGGGGGTGCGGAATGATGTCCGTATTCGTGGACCGAGTTTTGCAATGAAATTAGAGTTTTTTGATCTTAAAGGAGCGACCTTTGATCTTGGATCCACTGAGTTTCTGCTCGGCCCGATTTGCTGCGCTGCGCTGCACGGCCACATACGCCATGAAATCCATCACATCAATTTTACCCACCTGTGCTCCTTCAATGCCGCCTTCGCCGGTTAATGCGCCGAGAATATCGCCCGCCCGCACCTTTGCTTTGCGGCCGCCGGCAATGGAAAAGGTGACATGCTGCGGGGGAGGAATCTGGGTTGCTCGGGGGCGCAACGTCTCCAGCGCTGTCGCTTTCAGCGTAGATTTCTGATACGCATTGATGGCGGCCAGTTTCCCTTGCTCCCGCTCGCTGCAGAGACTCAGTGCCATCCCGCGCTTTCCGGCGCGCCCCGTTCTTCCGATCCGATGCACATAGAGGCCCGGATCGGACGGTAGTTCGTAGTTGATCACCAGGGGAAGGTCTTTAATGTCCAGCCCGCGCGCGGCCACATCGGTTGCAATCAGCACCGAACAGCTCTGATGTTTAAACAACATTAGAATGTCCTCCCGATGGCGCTGATCCAGATCGCCGTTGAGCGCCACCGCACTGATGCCCATCTTTCGGAGAAATGCCCGGATATCGAGGGTGCTCTGTTTAAAATTACAGAAAATCACCGCCGCCGTGGGCTGATGTTCCAGCAGCAGGGTTTTGAGCCCCTCCAGTTTATTTTCCGGCGCACAGCGATAGGCGTGCTGTTCAATATCGGTTGCGGAATTCGGCTCTTCCACCGTGATTTGGCGGGGGGTGTTCTGCAAATGGCTACTGAGTGCTTGAATATTTTCAGGATAGGTCGCGGAAAAAAGAAGCGTCTGCCGTTTTTGTGGCAAGACCCGGGTAATCTGCTTGAGCTCTTTCATAAAGCCCATATCCAGCATCCGGTCCGCTTCATCCAGCACCAGCACCGAGAGGCCCCGGAGTACGAGTACTCCCTTTTCAACCAGATCCGCAACCCGTCCTGGCGTGCCGACCACAATCTGTGCCCCTTTTTTGAGCGCCTGCTTCTGAAGGCCGATGGCCTGCCCGCCATACAGCGTTGTCAGCGTGACATTCTGCTGATGCCGCACCACTCGCCGCAGTTCGCTCGATACCTGAATGCTCAATTCGCGTGTTGGGCATAGCACCAAGGCCTGCGTTTCGCGCGCGGTCAGATCCAGCCGGTCCAGCAAGGCCAACGCAAAAACTGCCGTTTTCCCGCTTCCTGTCCGCGCTTGGACAATCAGGTCTTCGCCCGCCAGTGCCCCCGGCAATGCGGCGACTTGAACCGGTGTCATGTTGTGATAGCCCAGGCTGTCGAGATTGGAAAGCTGTGCGGCGGAAAGGGGGAGATTGGAAAAGGAGCGTGGATTCATGCGAAAACCTTACCCCGCATGGATCATGAAGGAAACCGAAATTCGAAGGGTAGGTCGGAAAAGTTTATGCTGAGCCGTTCTGCGACTGACGTCCGTGGTTCATGGCCACGACCCATTTGCTGTGCGCCATGATTTGATCGATCCTCGGGGTTTTAAATCTCATAAATTCACCCACGGTTTATTTTGCGTATTCGCCCGTGGCGGCAGCGATGCATTCTGATCGATCGAACAACGTGGTGCTAAGCTCATTATCGAAAACAAAAGAAGCCCTCAAATAAATGAAGGCGACTGGTTTAATATGTGGAAATATTTAACTAATGATCCCTAAAGGCGTTCCTGTTTTCCATGCTCCACGGGTAAAGTCAGGGATGGTTTTGCTATTACTTCTATCCGCCACGGAAGCCACACTTTGCGGGAAAATGGATGACCATGCTGCTGCATCATATACATCCTGATCTAATGGCTCGCCATTGCGTAAGCAATAGACGATCCGATACATCATTAAGAAGTCCATGCCGCCGTGGCCGCCATTGCGTCTGGCTTCTTTGCCCATGCGAACATATAGCGGGTGATCGTATTTTTCATACCATTTTTTCATATCGAGATCCCAACTATGATAACTTTGATGACGAGGTTTGCGTCCTTTAGATCCCGCGGCTTTCCAGGCCCCCATCTTTTTATCAAATTGAGCGTCATATTGTGCTTTGATCGATGCGGGAGCATTTTCTAGTGCAATACGATTGGGGTATCCAGCGAAGGTGCCGTTTGTTCCCTGTAATAAATTTTGGCGGCTGTAGGGACGAGGGCTGGTGGTATCATGCTGCACCATAATCGTTCGACCCTTGACCGTTTTGATAAGGCTGGTGTTTATATCTCCCGCAATGAAATTTAGTGTATTACGTTCGTGGTTTGCAGGAAATTGCTCTTTAGCATACTCCGCGCGCCCCCGTGCGGGAGAACTTGCCGAGGTAACGTAGTCAAATCGGTCGCCCCGGTTAATATTCATATACTGGGAAATGGGACCTAATCCATGGGTGGGATACAAATTTCCATTGTATTTGGTGTGCCAATAGGTACGCCATGAGCCTGTTCCGTGATCGATGTCTTTCATTTGCCTGCGTAAATCATGGATATACGCGGCTTCACCATGAAGCACACTGCCAAACAAGCCCTGACGAACCATATTTAACACCATTAATTCTTCGCGACCATAGTTGACATTTTCCATCATCATACAGTTTTTATGGGTGCGCTCGGCAGTATTAACCAGCTGCCAACATTCCTCTAGTGTGGTTGCCGCGGGTACTTCAACAAAGGCATGTTTCCCGCTTTCCATGGTTTCGACACACATTGGCGTATGCCACTTCCATGGCGTGGCAATTATGACGATATCAATATCTTGTCGATCCAGCATTTTTCGATAGGCATGCTCCGAGCCGGTATAACGGTCGGGTTTGGCACGGCCTTGATTAACCACATAATCGATGGATTGATCTAAGGATTCTTTGTACGTGTCGCATATGGCCTTGATCTCAACCCCTTCAAGATGACAATAATGTTTAACATGTCCTTTTCCTCGTTGACCGACACCAATAAACCCGACACGAACGACGTCCATTTTTGGAGTAATTAGCCCCATCACGGAAGTGTTTTGTTGCTTTAAAGGGGTGAAATCAGCTGGTTGACTGTGGCTTGTACAAGCGGTAACCACTCCTGCAGTTGCGGTTGCTGTTTTCAAAAATTTCCGGCGTTCGTACTCTGACATGATAGCTCCTTTGCTTACTGTTGCCTCTTTTGAAGTAATGGATAAATTCGATTGATTGGAGGTCACAACATGACTCGCCAACGACCATTGATACCTTCTCTAATTACTACGTAGTGAAAAAATACTCGGAGCGAGGTAGATGTCAAGCATTCCAAATCATTTAATAGCACGCGTGTGGGGAAGGGGGAGCACCTGTTTTTGTTGAATATATGAGGTCTCGTCTTCTTCTGAATCATTTTTTATGGAAAAAATAGATCCTGATTCGGATAGAAGCGCATTACCAAAAATTATTGGGACTAGAGTCGCTGGGGGCCATTTTTAGAGTGGATTGAAAAATGGACGAGTTGCGGGCAAATCATTCCCTGCGAGAGACGGGAAAGTGAGTGCCCCAGAATGGGCATCGAATCATGAAGTGGGTCGGTGCTGGCTAAATGAACAATCAGAATTTTACGAGCCAATCGCTTGCCGCGTAAAAAGGGTTTCCTATTGCATCGCATTCGTATTTTGCCGTTGGGCTTACCAAAATAGCAATAGAGTCAGGTAGCAAACGACTTCGGAGATCTGCTGTACCGCTCCTAAAGCATCCCCCGTGTAGCCCCCCACTTGTTGGATCATCCAGCGACTAAGCACGAGGCGAGAAAGTAAGAGAATGACAACGAGAGCAAGGATCACTCGGACATCTGGAATCATCAGGATCACGAGGCACGCGATCACAATTAGAGTCATAAAGTCTCTCTGGCTACTGGGACTTTTAACGACGTTGAGTTTTGACTGTTCCGTTTGGCGAACATAGCCGTGGGTGTAGATGAAGCTCACGGCTAAAGAACGACTGAGCACATGCGCAATCATCAGAGCCAACGGCACCTGCGAAAGAGCGGTGAGCGTGGTGTACTTAAGCAATAGAATCAGCACCATTCCAAGCAACGCATAAGCCCCAATTCTGGAGTCCTTCATGATTTCCAGCTTACGTGCTGTCGTAAACCCTCCACCAAAGCCATCGCACGTATCCGCAAGGCCATCTTCGTGAAATGCGCCGGTGGCATAGACGCTAAACACCATCGAGATCACAACCGCCACCGTGGGCGGCCAAAATAGATTAAACAGGCAAAAGACCCCGGCGGTCAGTGAGCCAATGAGTAGACCAACCAACCCACAATATTTATAAGACTCGTTCTTTCGCTCTTCGCTGTAAGGAACCGATGTGGATACCGGGATGCGGGTGAAAATGGCTACCGATAGCAGAAAAATATGCCACTCACGCGTTAACTTTTCTTTCATTTTTATTTGCTCTGTTTTTACACGGGCCAATGAATCTCCGGCCAAAGTTTGCCGTCATCGTCATGGTATACGGTAATCTTAATCTTTGCGGCATAAGGAATCTTCAGCCGATGTATATATATGGCGTTTTTAGGCATCTCCAGTAAGATTCGTAGGATCTGCTTGATCACTCCACCGTGTGTCACCAATACGATTTTTTTGCCTTTAAATTCCACGAGTAAGTTATCCCAGGCGGAGCTTAAACGGCGATCATAATCGGCAATGCTCTCGCCCTTCGGGGGGCTCGTTTCCCACGGAGAGGACCAGAACCGTTTAAGGGTGTCCTGATCGGTTTCCCAGATATCCTGTTTCCGTTTTCCGTCCCAGTCACCAAAGTTTAACTCCATAAACTCAGGTTTAATCACCAGAGGAATTGCGTGCTGATCAGAATAGGCCCGAGCGAACCGTTGACACCGCTGAAGGGGGGAAGAAATCACAACCTCGGCGATTTGGCTCGCACCGATGGAGGCCCACATTTGTTCTAGTCCTTTTTTGGTGATTGGGAAATCAACATGCCCGCGAAAGCACTCATTTCCTTCGGGCAGGCCATGTCTCAATAATTCGATTTGGGTTAAATTCTGCATGAGCCTCTTCTAATTCAATCGAACGGTTGGGTTTGGCCTGATGTCACACAATCCTCCCGTGCATCAGGCCCATCCCCGCGCTGAGTTACGCGCTCTTCTTGAGTCTATCGCTGGTTCTTATTGCGTTGGGCGTGCGATCCCCCCGTGCCCACATTTTCGTTTAAGTCGTAGGAGTCGCGGTAGAACAGCAGCAGTTTCGCCAGATCCAATGATGCAAATCGTTTGATCAGTTCGTCTTTCGGCACATCGGCGAGCACGTCGGCCATCTGATCAATATGTTGATCAATCAAACTCGGGCCCGATTTAAAATCGCGCACGTTGCAGGCCAAAGACATCAGACGAGATTCCGCAATTTCGGAACCGGTCGGCACGAGCCGTTTGGTGAATTTTTTACCCAGTTCCCGTTCGATCCGCGTAAGAATGGAGTACTCGCTCAGGTGAATGATCGCGATGGAAATTCCTGATTTACCCGCACGCCCCGTTCGTCCGCTCCGGTGAGTGTACGTGCTGAGATCATCCGGCAGGTTATAATTAATCACATGCGTTAGATCATTCACATCCAATCCGCGCGCCGCAACATCCGTCGCGACCAAGAGAGGGATTTGTTTGCTCCGAAACTTTTTCATGACCCCGTCGCGCACCTGCTGCGAAAGATCGCCGTGCAACGGTTCCGCCAAATAGCCATCCCGTCTCAAGTTGTCAGACACCAGCTGGGTTTCCAGTCGAGTGCGGCAAAAAATGATCCCATACATTTCTGGGTTAAAATCGACAATGCGGCGCAGCGCGCGGTAGCGATCTTTCGCATGCACGGCACAATATTCATGCGACACTCCTTCCGAGCCCGCGTTGCGCGATCCCACCGTAATTTCATGCGCATGCTGCATGTAGTTCTTCGCAATACGAGCCACCTCTTTCGGCATGGTGGCGGAGAATAGAAAAACTCGAGCTTTTTCAGGAACAGACGACAAAATGGTATTGAGGTCTTCTTCAAACCCCATGTTCAGCATGACATCCGCCTCGTCCAACACCACATGATTAATCTGGGAAAAGTCGGCGCAGTCGCGCTCGAGCAGGTCGACCATACGCCCCGGCGTTGCCACGACAATATGCACTCCCCGATCCAACGCCAGCAATTGCGCGCTAATATCCGCGCCGCCATATACCGCCAGCACCTTCACCCCGCTCATGCCCGTCGCAAACGAAGCGATATCCTGCGTGATCTGTTTGCAAAGCTCGCGGGTCGGACACAGAATTAGCGCCTGAGGAACCACCCGGTCGACCTCCAGCATTTCCAGAAGGGGCAAACCAAACGCCGCCGTTTTGCCGGTTCCCGTCTGCGCTAGCGCAACGAGATCCTGCTTCTTTTTAAGTAGAAAAGGGATCACCTCCGCCTGCACCGGCGTCGGGGTTTCAAATCCTAATTTGGCGATTCCCGCTCGTACGTCCGGGCCAAGCCCTAAATCGGTAAACTGCATACTAAATTACTCCAATGATTGAATCACAGGCGCATTGAATTTAATGCGCCGGTAACGAGTTAATGAAGGGTCCGCTTGCCGCCTTGAAATCCGAGATAGAGAATGGTGAGTTCGGGCAAGCAGATCCTGAATCCATTAATTAAGCAGATTGCTGCCCAGCACTCACTCTTAATGACTGGAAAATAGGGGCGCGGGTCCTTTTGCCCGCGCGGGGTTGGGGGGCGCGGGGGAAGGGGATATCCTGCCCGTCGATTCGTGGCAAGTTGGAGGGCGAACGATGGTCTCCGCATCCTCCGTGCAAACGGGCTGACCCATTCAATAACGTGGAGCGTTTCAGGATCAACAATGTTCAAGTCAGTAATGAACCCATTTTTAATCCGAAGCAAATTAAAGGATACGTTGGGATATTCTTCAGATTATTTCGGATATTCTTAAGGTGTTTTGAACACGAACGCATAGGATATTGGGTATGAGATTACTGACCCTTGTAGTAGCGATGAGTTTGGCCTGTTGTTCAGTCCTTGCAGAGGAATTGATAAAAGGCCGGGTGCTGGATAACTTTCAGGATACGGAAATGTGGCATCTGGTGGATCAGGTCTCACTCAGCGAGGAGGATGCCCGCAATTTTGGCAGTGCTCCGTCCCGAGATGGAAGGGTGCTGGTCAATAGCAATGCCCGAGTCAAAAAACTGCCCTATTTGCTGACCAAAGCGAGTTATGGAGATGTGGACGTCATGCTGGAGTTTATGATCCCTAAGGGCTCGAACACCGGCGTTTATCTGATGGGCCGCTATGAGGTGCAAATCATAGACAGTTACGGAAAGGCAGAGGTGAGTTTTCGTGACATCGGCGGGATCTATGAGGAATGGGATAAGGGCGGCATCGAAATCGGCGATCGGCCCCTATTTTCGGGCAAGGCTCCGCGAATCAATGCGGCCAAGGCACCCGGAGAATGGCAACGACTGGAAATCCGTTTTCGAGCGCCTCGGTTTGATGGTTCGGGGAAGAAGGTCCAAGATGCCCGTTTCCTCTTCGTATATTTAAACGGAGAGTTGGTGCAAGAGGAGGTTTCTGTTCCTGGGCCGACGGTTTCGAATCCTCTAACGGGTGAGGCCGCAAGAGGGCCCATTGCGATTCAGGGCGATCACGGTCCGGTTGCGATTCGGAGCTTTGTGATTAAGCCTTCATCGTAAATCTTGAGCCGGCTTCCTCAACCCTCTGCATCCAAATTCTTGTTCGCGGAGGGTTTCCGGTGCTTCCGGCGCATATATGCGAGTGTTTTATGGTGTTAAAAGAGGCGCAGTCTTTGTTCGCACGAGCGGTCATCGAGGCCTGTGCCTCATTCCCGCTGGCTCACGCTCCAGCCCCCGGAAAATTTTTCACACTGAACGTTCCAACCTTTGGAAGGAGCATGAGCAGAAAAACGCGCCGATGAGCGAGCTCATGGACGCGTTTTGTTGGATCGCCGTGGGCGCTTATTCAGCGGCGAGCTGTTTGGGGGCGGGCAGGGGCGGGGCTTTCCGAATGTGTTCATTACCGGGCGCAGCGATCCGCTTTCGAGTCATGGCGGGCTGAATGCGAGCGGGGCCATCTCGCCCGATGGCAAAAGCATGGCGGTGATTCTTTCCAAAGATGGGAACCCAGAATTGTATCTGAAGAGCCTGCGTTTCGGGGGACGTTTGACCCGTCTGACCCGCACTCGCCCTGGGATTGAGGCAAGTCCGTGCTGGTCGCCCGATGGAAATCATCTGGTCTATGTCTCGGCAAAGGGGTCAGTCCCGTAATCTAGTAATTTCTCTCAATCGCTCGCACTTTTCCACCAACAACGTGTCACTGGTTTCATCTATTCTTTTTGGGTAGCGGGACAAACAATCCGCTCGCCCCATTTGCAGCCGCTCTGCAATCCAAGCATTGGAAACCACCGTATACCGACGGACAAGCCAGGCCAACAGCGCTTTCTCATTAGACCCTTTAGACATCGCCAGC
>JBAHZU010000132.1:0-17130 GCA_037132875.1 Pontiella sp. | reverse complement strand
AGGGTGAAACTTCGGACGCTTACAATTTTAGGACCCGAGAAGCGTTGTGCAACTGACGCTGATCGTATGGAAAATCCGCAAGCTGATCATCCGCAAGATCGGTGAAGATGACTTTAATAGTTATTAAATAGGGCGAAGGATACCCGCTTTGAAGGCTTTTGATATGGCCGAGGGTGCATTAGGAACATCAAGTTTTTTATAAACGCTTTGTACGTGAGCAGTTACTGTGCAGGGTCTGATCTTTAGTTCATGGGAAATTTCTTTCTGAGATAGGCCGTCTGCAATTAGGATAAGTACTTCTTTTTCTCTTTTTGTAATGCTTGATTTATACTTTTCTTTACATGGTATATCTCGAAGAGAGTTGATGATGAAAAGAGCGAGACCTTTGTCCAGGATCGCTCCGCCGTTCATAACGGTACGAATGCCTTTTATGATTTCATCCATGGTCGAGGATTTTAAAAGATAACCGACTGCACCCTGTTTAATCGCCTGCAAAACATCAGTTTCCATGTTGGACTGGCTTAGAATAATAACTTTTGTGTCGGGGGAGTATTTTTTTATCCAAGGCATAGCTTCGTGTCCCGACATTACGGGGAGGTTGAGATCCAGCAGCACAACATCCACTATTTTACTGGTTTTTTCCCCCTGCAGTTGACGAAGGGCATGTTCTGCATTCCCGTACAGGCCGACCAGTTCAATATCAACTTCTTCGCCGATGGCGAATTCGATAATTTCACGAAATTCGGGGTGGTCTTCAATCATCATGACTTGGATTGTCTTTTTCATGGTCTTTTCCTGTCAAGTGGCCGACTCGTTATTGTGGATAAATCGAACCTGCGTCTGGTTCGTAAGGTTAAAGTAATTTTGGCTCCGCCGCCAGAGGATTCATCAATACTTATTTTTGCTTTAAAAAGTTTCGCTCGGCGTTTAAGCGATGGTGGTATTTTTTTATCAGGTAAACCCTGTCCATTGTCGGAAACGGTCAAGATAAGTTGATGTGGTGTGGCAATAATGTGGGTTCGGATAGCTGTGGCCGTTGAATGCCGACAAACATTGACGAGGCCTTCTTTGAAGAAAAGAAACAGGTCAGCACGAGTTCGTGGGGGGAGTCGATCAAGAAGTTCTTCCCCTTCAATGGTGAGCGAATGCTCCAGCTTGCCGCTGACGCGTTCTGCAATCCGCTCAATGTCCTTAACGAGTCCCTGATAGATATCTGCATTCAATAAATTTGACATATTTCGTATGGCACGACCATTTTGATCGACGATGGACCGGATTCGGCCGTGCAGCATTTTACGTTTTTCAGGGGTGCAGTTTTCCCGGCATATAGCATCGCTAAATAGCCCTATAGTATAATTTGTTGCGCCGAGTTCATCGTGTAGGTCTGCAGCGAAGCGTTCACGTATGCGGGCGGCCTGACGCATTCGAATGAGCTGCTCAATCAGAATAATAAAGGCGATGGCGACAAGCAAAAATACAGATGCTTCCTGCGTTCGTCTAAGTTTTACTTTCTGCGCAGCATACAGCAGGTTCAGTTCAGAGATAATTTGTGGCTGTTCTATCTCGAGATCATGGCGACGCGAAAGTTGGTTCATCCACTCTCGGATCGGTAGAATTTCCCCATAATAGTTCAGGCCGTCTGTGATTAGGCTTAGGGTTCTCGAAGAGGCCGAGAAGTTGGCATTGCCTTTGATGGGCGCGTGGAGTGCGACATTCCTTCCTTTGGATATGACTTCGATTTCAGAAAAAGCAATGTGGTTGTATCTGGGGAACAATGAGACGATAGGGCGGGGATCTATGACCTCTAACCTTACATAAGTGCACTCTGTTTCAGGGAAGCGCAAGATGATAATGGGGCCGTTGTCATAGATGGATTTCTGCAGGTGTTCACACAGCACGGTTGCGTCGGAAAAATCCGGTCGGTTGGCTCCCTTAATGCGGATGGAGCGGGGCACGGCCCTGTTGCTGAATTGCGACATGGGAACGGAGTATTCCAGATTGGCGGTGTGCAGATTGATCTGACCGATCAGATAAGCTGCATTGAGATCGATCGTCAAGGTGGGAGTTGAATTTGCATTATTGATGCGCAGTAGCTTGGTTTTGCTTTCTACTTCGCTGGCAGCATCCATCAGATAGGGCGTAAAACCATCCACGAGATATTGTTTGTGGTGAGCGGCGATTGGTTTTCCTGATGCGGTTGGTAACGTAATCGGCTTATTCAGCGCTACATTATCGTATCCGCTGAATACCATGATTTCGGAAAGTTGAAGTAGATACCGATTATCCCAGAGGCGTGGGCTTAGGACGTTCGCCTCTATTGTTATCCAAGAGGCCTTGATCGGAGGAAATGATACGCTCAGCGGAGCAATACGCGGCATCACATGGTCTTCAATTGATATTTCTGCGACCACATTGGTCGTCTGATCGGTTCCGGCTAGAATCCTAAATGCTTCCGGGAATCCTTCGGCGAGATATCCTGTTTTGGGCACAACAAAAAGGGTTGGAACTAGGATGGCCTGATCGATTAATACCTCTTCTCCCAGCTCAATACGGATCCACTCCTGATTGTTCGGGGTTTTGTGTATTTTTGATCGATATCCCACCGAACCAATGCCATGTCGTAATGTGAAGGCGGCCAATTGATCCAGCTCAGCACCGATGGCCACCAGCCTTTGTTTAAGGGAGGAAATGGAGGCCGGATCTGATTCTGCTATGCCTGTATTGACAAAAAGTAGAATTACCGTACCGGTTAAAAATAGTTTCCTTATTCTGTTCATAAATTACTTATTTTCTATGCATCATATTTATGATGAATAGAATTTTATTTATATTCAGTCTACAGCAAACCCCCTGAGGGCATCTTTTTGCACTCTCTCACCGTAACGTACTTATTCCCATGTTACATCAATCAGAAAAACCTTTTTATCCTAAAATATTAGAATATGCAGGTTTTTATTTCTAGGCATTATATACATCGAACTTAGAGGATTCCGTATATGGCGGATGTCGGATGAATGCAGAATTGGTGAAATAAAAATCCTGACGATTCGTGGTAGAGGTTACTAATAGGGAGATGAAATGAAAGAGAAGAAAAGAGTGGTTATGGCTTTTGTTGCTGGCATTTTATGCATTAGCATTTCACAGGCAGCACTGGTGGCCGAGTGGAATTTTGATGATCAGACATTGACCAACAGCGGTTCGATTTCTGGGGAACATGAAGGGAGTTTTGTTTCGGGGCCGACAACAAATCCGGTTGTCGGTACAGCTGTATTTTCAACAAATACCCCTTCGGGCAGTGGATATGCATTGGACCTCTCATCAATCACGAATTATATGATGATTTCCAACAGCTCCAGCAATTATGACAACTATGTAGATACCTTCGATTCCGCGACAAACTTTACCTACTCTATGTGGATAATGAATCCTTCCGGCACATGGAACGGTTACGGTTCGATTGCGAGCAAGGGGTTTGAAGCTTGGAACCAAGACGATGCCCTTAAAGTCGGTTTTGAACTGCGTGCGCAGAATTTCACGGATGCTGTAAATGGTGTGCGGGTTGAGTTCTGGGGAAATTCCAGCGTGCAGGATCCTACGCCCTATACGGATCTGACGGACGGGAATTGGCATCTTTTGACTTATACCTATGACAGTATGGATCATGAGCTTGATTTATATGTTGATGGTATCCTAAGGGTAACAGGAAGCAATGCCACGATGACGGCTGCCTCTGGAAACTTATTGATTTTTGATGCTGTGGAAGGGGATGAAAATGCCAAGCAGGCAAACTGTATGTATGACAGTATTCAGTTTTATGATCATGCATTGTCGGAATCGGAAGTGGCCAATCTATACATTCAACAGACTGCGTTCACGGTGGATTTAGATGAACTCACGATGGAGTTGATTGCTCCAGCTACGGTGGCTACAGGAACCGTCGAGGTGGCATATTTGGCTGCGACGAATGTTGAGGTCAATGTTTTCTTTTCGAATGAAACCCATCTTGGCGCATTCAGTGTGTTGGAAGAGATGCCGCTGGTTTTGACCAACGTATCTCCGGTAACGACATCGATCAATATCGAGTTTAATATGGAAAATTACGGGGGAATGACCAACGGAGAGATGGCTTCCTGTACGGCAATTATTGTGTGGAATGTGCAAGGTGATACAGAGGTGACCGAGGTGGAAGTTCCGGTTCGCCTTTTGTATGAAATTCCACCCACGAATATTGTGGTGAGTGTGCAGGAATTAGGGACGACTCCGGCTGCTGTAAATCCGCTCAACCTGTCCACCTTAGGGCCAGTAGATTGGGTTATGCTGGGTCAGGGTGGATCAACCTCGAATCGCAATGAAAAGGCTGGAGCGGACTATATCGGTGAGGTGACCGTTGCCGGAACCCACAGTGCTTTTGGGGGGAATGCCTATTTGAGCAGCTGGACCAATGGCGCGGTACAGGTGAGCACGACTGATGTGCAGGGCAACTGGGAAGCCGGAGGAACCGGAGGATCACTTTTCTTTTCTCTAACGGGATTGATGCCAGCAAAGTATACGATGAAGGTCTATTGCTCCAAGTATAAAGCGACGGCTCAGCTTACCGTTTTTAAGGGCTCTGATAGTTTCAGTGTGCCGTTTGATCAGGGCGGAACTGTACGGTCATACTATGGTGTATTTTCCATTGATTTCTCAATTGAGTCGAATGACGAGAGCTTGGATGTGATCTATGAGTTGGTGGCGATTAGTGGTCCTGGCAATGTCGGTATAACAGCCATTACGCTGGAAAGAACCGGTTATTTGCCGCCGATCGTGGGTGAAATTTATGTTCCTACCATTGTTGGAGGAACGAATCTGATTCTGCGCTTCGAAACCACGCCGGGCTACCAATATGCAGTTGAGGCTACGGATGATCTCATACATGGAACCTGGAGCAATATTGCGATAGATATTTCTGGAGATGAAGGAAATGTGGTCATTATGAATGTAATTTCAGAGGATGATTCACAGCGGTTTTACCGCGCCTATCTGCAGGAATAAATTTCAACGGCTCTCTCGGTGAGGCGGGGAGAGCGTTTAAGGAATCAGGATAAAATCTTATCAGGATATTCTGTGTGGAACTAATAAATAAAATAACCGTCTGGAAGATCAGCAATGTATTTGAACCTGTTTTGATAAACAGGTTTTTGAAAAGAAACCCGCTCCGGGAGACGTTTGATTTCCCGAATCGACCTACAGGAGAAAAATGAAAAATAGTAAACATACCCTAGGGGTTGCTCTTGCAACCATATGCGCGTTTGCATCGATTGCTTTCGCTGATATTGCAACATCACTAAATATACTGGGTGTCAATCCTGGTGGAGATCCTATTAATCTGACGGAACAGGGAACCCAGGACTGGATCATGTTGGGACAAGGTGGAGGAGACGCGGGGATCATGAGTCGTGACGAAAAGTTGGGTGTTGATTATATCAGCGCCGTTACCGTTGTCGGTACCCATGGTTCGTTTGCTAGCAAGTATGAATCAAGTTGGACAGATGGTTCGCCAACGCTCATGGCCTCGAATGTGCAGGGCAATTGGGAGGCACAATATGACGGCAGCGGAAACGAGTCCCTCTCCTTTTCTGTCGAGGGATTAGCTGAAGGCGAATATTCCATGACTGTATATGCTGCAAAGTATCGTAGAGCTACAGTTGGGGAGCTGGTTGCTTCTATTGGGGAGAATAGTACGAGTGTAATTTTTCAGACGGCAACGGGAGCGGTGGCAGGTAGCTATTATGGTGTGTATACAATTAATTTCGACATTGAAACCGCTGGCGAATCGCTGAATATCGCATACAACATGCTGACTAACGGCGGTAATATAAGCAACGTCAGCTTAACGGCGATTACGCTTGCCGCGATTCCGGAACCGGCGACACTGGGGTTGTTTGCTGCATTTGGCGGAGGAATACTCTTCATTCGTCGTAGATTTCTGCTGTGATCTTAAATGGCGGAACATGCTTCGCCGTTTCTTGCCGAGACGGCGTCTTTTTTAAAGGGGCCTAATCGTGCTCTTGAGGAACTGTCCATGTTTAATATTCGTGATGTAAAACTCGACAGCGGTGAAAAGGCTGGTCAGTGGATTCGATTTTCGAAAATATTTAACAGTGGGAACTATGTGAATGTATCCCTTCGGCTTGGAACTTCTAAAGATTTTAAGGGCACCTGCTACTGGGATGAACTGGTGCTTATAGAACAAAAATAAGCTCTACCTTCCTGATTTTTTAAGAAAAATATATCGCTAAAGAAGTGGTTGTAGATAAGAAATAACAAAACAAAAGAGTCTTTATGAAACGCACGACACAGGTTCTATTTTCCGTACTTATTGGTGTCGCCGGATCGGTACAGGCGGCACCGCGGCGCTCCAACCCAATCGTCAGCCACAGGTTCACAGCGGATGCATCTGCACACGTATGGAATGATGGGCGCCTCTATGTCTATCCCTCCTCAGATACGTCCCCGCCGAGCAGCTACAGAACGATGGATGGTTATCATGTATTTTCCACGGATGACATGATTACCTGGGTGGATCATGGTGAAATCCTTCACTCGCGCGATGTGGAGTGGGGGACCAAACGCGGCGGTAGTATGTGGGCCCCCGATTGTGCGTATAAAAATGGAACCTACTATTTCGTCTTTCCTCATAAAAACGTCGAGGGGATCTGGGAGTTAGGTGTTGCAACCAGCAAAAGTCCTGCGTCTGATTTTAAACTGCAGGGAACTATCAAAGGTGGGAACACATTCTGTGATCCCTGTATCTTCATCGATCATGACGGTCAGGCCTATTTGTATGCCGTTGTGAAAGCCAAGTGCTATGCGGCCAAGCTCAAAGACAATATGATGGAAATTGAAGGAGAGATGGTCCATCAGCAAGGGGTCGATGAACATCGCGAAGGACCCTTTGTATTCAAACGCAAAGGCACCTATTACATGATCTATCCGGATCATCATAAAGGGTTTAATGAGATGCAGTATTCTATGAGTGATAGTCCTTTAGGCCCATGGGAACCGAAAGGTGTATTTGTTGAGCATACCGATGTGATTACAATGCATGGCTCTATTGTTGAATACAAAGGGCAGTGGTATCTCTTTTATCACAATGGAAGCTTGTCGGGCGGGCACGCGACAAATCGATCCATCTGTTTTGATCGGGTCTTTTTTAATGAAGACGGGACTCTTCAGATGGTCAAACAGACGCTTGGCGTGAAGCTTCCGACCTTCCATCAGGACATCAACTATAATCGTATGTTCGGAACGCTGGATATTGGAACCTACACAACGGCGGATCTAGAAAAATACGGAATTCAGAATGATGCGATCTCATCGCTTGAACTCCCATCCGGCACCATGGTGGAATGTTTTGAGGAAGATAACGGCAAGGGTAAATCCTGGCGTTTTGAGGAAAGCTTTATCGACCTCGGAAAACTGGGTTGTGACAACACCTTTTCTTCCATCAAAGTGTCGCGCAATCCCAATGTGAATCTCGTACCGAACGGTTCGTTCGAAAAGGGGGTTGAACAAACGATTGCGAACTGGCGTTTCGCGAGACGGGGACTGCGTGGTATTTCGCGGAACCTAGGATCAGCCGACCATGGATATTATGCGTTATGTTTTGAGGGAAATTGGGCGATGTTACCGGTTACTCAGACGGTCGCGGTTGAATCCGATGCAACCTATAAGGTGAGCGTATCGCTGAAGATTGATCCAGATTCCATTGGTCAGATCGTTTTTAGCGCAGGGGAGCACTCATTTGAACTCGATGCTGCAGAAAAAGCCGGCGAATGGGTTCGATTCTCTGAAACATTCAACAGTGGAAAGCAGAATAGTATTTCCATCAGCTGCAGCACATCCAAGGATTTCAAGGGGACCTGTTGCTGGGACGGAGTTGCTATGATTGAACAAAAATAATTCACTAAATTTAAGTAGAGCAATAAATGACTAGTATGAAAAAATTAATCCTGTCGTTGATATTTACAGGCTTGGTTGCCTATTCGACCTACAGTGCAACCAGCAAACCAAACATCATCTACATCCTCACCGATGATATGGGCTACGGGGATGTGCATTGCTTGAATCCAGAACGAGGTAAGATAAAAACACCGCATATGGATCGTCTGGCAGCCGAAGGAATGATCTTTACGGACGCACATACCAGTTCGTCGGTCTGCACGCCGACTCGGTACGGAATTTTAACGGGGCGCTATAATTGGCGGTCTAAATTACAAAAGGGTGTGCTTGATGGTTACGGTAGGCCCCTCATCCCGACGGACCGATTGACCGTGGCGTCTTTTCTCAAAGGAAATGGTTATCATACCGCCATGATCGGAAAATGGCACCTGGGATTGGAAATCGCTACGATTGATGGGAAACCTGCTATGCCAAAATCGAGGGCGAGTCTGAGAGCAAAACTAGGCAAGGGTGTGTTTGCTCCCGAGGAACTCTCAAATATCGATTGGAAGGGAACCATTTCCGGTGGGCCGGTCGATCTCGGATTTGATTCCTGGTATGGCATCTCCGCATCGTTGGATTTTCCGCCCTACGTGTGGATTCGTGATCGCAATTGGATCGCTACTGGCACATATGCCAAAGCCTTCCGCAGGCCTGGGCCGGCTGGCAAGGATTTTGAAGCGATTGATGTGCTGGATAAAATGGGCAGAGAGTCCGTGAAATTTATTGCGGAGTACAAGGGCGATAAACCCTTTTTTGTTTACATCCCGCTTCCATCGCCGCACACCCCGATCGTTCCCACTTCAGTGTGGCAGGGGACGAGCGGAGTCGGCGCTTACGGCGATTTTGTCATGCAGACCGATCATGTGATCGGTCAGATTATGAACGCCGTGGACGACTCTAAATTCGCAGATAATACCCTGGTAATCGTTACTGCGGATAACGGCTGTTCGAAGGCGGCCAAAATTGACAAGCTGGAAGCGCAGGGGCATTACCCGAGCGCACAGTTCCGCGGTTCCAAAGCGGATTTGTGGGATGGCGGGCATCGTGTGCCGTTTATCGTGCGCTGGCCGAACGGAGTTAAAGCGGGAAGCCAGTGCGATCAGACCATTTGCCTGACCGACCTAATGGCGACCTGTGCAGATCTGACAGGTGCGACATTTCCGAAAAACGCCGGCGAAGATAGCGTGAGTTTTGCGCCGGCGCTGAAGGGTGAGCAGATTATTTCTACTCGTAATGGCATCATTCATCATTCTATTAGCGGTCATTTCGCTTATAGACAGGGCAAGTGGAAGCTGCTGTTGGCCAAAGGTTCTGGTGGATGGACCGCTCCGAATGAAAGAGCTGCAGCTCAAAATGGGTCTCCGGTCGCACAGTTATACAACATGGAAAAGGATCCCGGCGAAACCACCAATCTCTATGCGTTACAGCCGGAAGTGGCAGCACGGCTGCTCGCACAATTGGAAACGGATATTGCACGGGGTCGCAGTACCGATGGTGCGGTGACCAGAAATGATGTTGATGAAATCAAGCTTTGGAAAAGCGGGCAGTAGTAAGAGTGAAACCCTGATGCAGGTTGGCTGATTTAAAATGCGATGAAGGATACAACGATGAGAAAACAGACCTTAACTATTTCTTATGCCCTGTTCGGGCTGATGTTGTCTACAGTCCATGCGGTGAATATTTATGTGGCGCCGGGTGGATCGGATACGAATAAAGGAACCTCCGCTCAACCGGTAGCCTCATTGTTTGCAGCGCAGAAAATAGCTCGTAAAGCCGCAGGCCAGGAAGCAGTTACCGTGCATGTGGCCGATGGAATGTATTACCTGCCGGAAACCCTATATTTTATGCCGCAGGACTCGGGGACGAAAGAAAATCCGGTTGTTTATAAAGCGGTCAACGAGGGGGGCGCCGTGCTGAGCGGCGGTTCGCGGCTAAATCTTCAATGGAAACTGTATAAAAACGGAATATTTCAGGCGAAGACCCCGGCCGGGCTGGATATCGACCAGTTGTTCATTAACGGAAAAAATCAGCGTATGGCGCGTTACCCGAATTATGATCCGGCAAAGAAAACCAATGCCTATCAGGGCTACGCAGCCGATGCTTTTTCAAAAGCGCGGGCAGCGAACTGGGATGATCCGGCTGGCGGCTATATCCATGCGATGCATCGTAAAGAGTGGGGAGGCTATCACTACCGCATTACCGGCAAGAATGCCAAGGGTGAGGTGACTTATGACGGCGGTTGGCAGAATAATCGTCAGATGGGGATGCATAAAGATTACCGCATGGTGGAAAATATTTTTGAGGAACTAGATGCTCCCGAAGAATGGTTCCATAACTCAAAAACTTCCATCTTGTATTATATGCCAGAATTAGGGATGGATCTCGCAAAAGCTTCGGTTGAGGTGGTTCGTCTCCGTCATCTGATCGAATTTAAAGGTTCAGAAAATGCGCCGGTAACATTCATTACCCTGCAAGGCTTTGTTGTGCGCCATGCCGCACGAACCTTTATGGACTGTAAAGAACCGCTCCTTCGTTCGGATTGGGCGATTTATCGAGGGGGTGCGTTTATGCTGACCGGCACCGAGGATATTCGTATTCTGGATTGCGAGTTTGACCAAGTGGGTGGTAATGCGATTTTCGTTAATAATTATAATCGCAATACGTTGGTTAAGGGCTGTCACATCCATGATGCCGGCGCAAGCGGCGTATGTTTTGTTGGAGATCCGAATGCGGTGCGTGATCCGTTGTTTGAATATCGCGAGACCAATGATTTAACAAAAATTGATCGCACACCGGGGCCGAAAACGTCGAATTATCCAAGCCTTGGAACTGTTGAGGACTGCCTCATTCATGGCATTGGACGCGTGGAACGCCAGCCGGCCGGTGTACAGATTTCCATGGCATCGGAAATCACGGTGCGTGATGTCTCGATCTATGACTGTGCTCGCGCAGGTATCAATGTCAGTGAAGGTACCTGGGGCGGTCATTTGATTGAGCGCTGCGATGTATTTGATACCGTATTGGAGACCCATGATCATGGGTCGTTCAACTCTTGGGGGCGGGATCGTTTTTGGCATATGGATCGGTCACTTTCGCAGAAAGAAATCGATAAGGACCCGAAACTTCCATTCCTAGATGCCATCAAAACAACGATCATTCGCGACAGTCGCTGGCGCTGTGATCATGGCTGGGATATCGACCTCGATGACGGTTCGAGCAATTATGATATTTACAACAATCTCATGCTCAGCGGTGGGCTGAAGTTTCGTGAAGGCTTCCGGCGCCGCGCGTGGAACAACATTACGGTCAATAATTCGTTCCATCCACATGTCTGGTACAACAACAGCGGGGATGAAGTGTACGCCAATATTTTCATGGGTCGGTATCGGGGCGTCCGAGTTCCAACCAAGACCGCATATGGGAAACGGGTGGATGGAAATCTGATCTTTGGCGGTAGACTGACTCAGAAGTATGGTTGGGATGAGCACTCTGTTGTCGGCGATCCGCTGTTTGTTGATCCGGCCAATGGGGATTTCCGTGTGAAGGACGGGTCCCCGGCGATGAAGCTCGGGTTCCGAAACTTTCCGATGGATCAGTTTGGGGTAAAAAAGCCTTCGCTGAAATTGATTGCCCGGACGCCGATGATCCCCGAAGTGGGAGTGATTGATAAAAATAAAAGTGAGGCCGGCCCCAGAACGATGACGTGGCTTGGGGCAATGTTGAGTGATCTCTCTGGTGAGGAATTTTCCGCATACGGTGTGAGCAAAGCGGACGGTGGCGTCGTCTTTTCGGGTGTTGGGAAAGGAACGGTAGCTGCAAACGTAGGATTCAAAGACGGGGACTTGATTCGGGCGATGGATGGTCGCAAGACGCCAAATATAAAGCAGTTTAATCGAACCGTTCGCAGGGCTAAGGGGACTTCGACGCTGAAAGTGGTCCGCAATCAGCAGGAGATCGAGGTGAAGGTGTCTCTAGTAGGAGTAGCATTCCAAATTACTGACTGATTAACTATATAAGAGGGGGTAATGTGAAAAAACGTATTAAATTAAATAGAGTTGCAGGGGTGCTTCGAATACCTATTGTTTTTATATTGTTGTTATTTATCAGCCTGAATGCTCCGGCCATCGAAGATGGTAATCCATTAGTATCGCATATCTTCACGGCCGATCCTTCGGCCCATGTGTTTGAAGGTCGTGTCTACATTTACGGGTCGCACGATAAGGATAATTCTTCCGGCTATAATATGGAAGACTACCATGTCCTATCATCGTCGAACCTGGTCGATTGGGTCGATCACGGCATGGTGCTGCATGTTTCTAATGTGGTATGGGCGGTCAGCAGGATGTGGGCGCCCGATTGCGCCTATAAAGACGGCACCTATTATTTCTATTTTCCAGCCCGGGATTCCACGGGCGCGAAACGCATTGGTGTGGCGACCAGCGATTCTCCAGCCGGGCCATTTGAGCCCGAGGAAACATATATCGAAGGAACGAACGAAATTGACCCCGCCGTATTTGTTGATGATGACGAGCAGGTGTATCTCTATTGGGGAGGTCATACGCTTAAGGTGGCGAAGCTGGATGAGACCATGAAGCAGATTGACGGAGAAATTACTGAGGTGGAGGTTGATTACTATTATGAGGGTCCCTGGATGCATAAAAAGGACGGGGTTTATGTCCTGAGCTATTCGACAGGAAGCTACCATCCAGACACGAGTAATCACCTGATCGCCTATTCCACATCAACCAGCCCAATGGGTCCGTTTACCTATCAGGGGATTGTAAATGGCAATGTGCCTGGAATCACAAACCATGGTTCAACCCTTAAGCACAAAGGGCAATGGTACTATTTTTACCACAATACGAATTTGTCCGGCATCAGTACGAGAAGATGCATTGTGGCAGATTATATGCATCACAATGACGACGGTTCCATACGAACGATCATTCAAACCGATCTGGGAATCGGCCAATACGATGGCCTGTCCGCGATAGAGGCTGAAAATTATACCGAAACTGAAACTGTGGAAAAAAGGGAAAATACGGATGACGGACTGCATGTGGTCTTCGATCCCGGGGATGAACTGATTTTCACCCATGTGGATATGGATGATGAAGTGACCACGAAAGTGATCCTGCGGATTGCTTCGGACAGCAGTACGGGAAGTCTGGAAATTCGCACGGAAAGTAACCAATTACTCGGAAGCATATCCATACCCGATACCGGAGGAACCGATGTCTGGGTGACGGTAACGAATCAGATCGACCAGCTGAGCGGGTCGCATGATATTTCCCTTTTTTTTGTGAATACTGAAACAAACCAGTTGCGGTTGGATTGGTTTTATTTTTTGGGTCAGGAGGAAGATGACCGTGAAAATCTGGCTTTAAATGGGACTGCGGTGCAGTCATCAACCGAATACGAGGGTGACGCATCCCGCGCCATTGATGGAGACACGAACGGGGCCTATGCAGAGGGATCGGTGACGCATACGACCACAGAGGCTCAGCCGTGGTGGGAACTCGATCTGGGTGGCCCGTATAGCATAAACGAAATTATTGTATGGGGCCGTACGGACAGTGCCTTTAAGGAACGCTTAAGTGAATATGATGTGACGTTGCTTGACAGCGCAAGTAATGCCGTGTGGTCGAGCGATCAGATGAATTATCCCGACCCTTCAGTTACGCTCGAACCCAATGGAGCCACCGGTCAGTATGTGAGGGTGCAGCTCCGGGGCACCAATGCCTTGAGTCTGGCCGAAGTACAGGTCTTCGGGTTTTCTGGAATTCCCGCCGGCCTTGTGGCTCGGTGGCCGATGGATGATGGAAGCGGAGACGAGGTACGTGATGTGTCCGGGTATGGGTTTGATGCTGTGCGGACCGGATGCGTCTGGGTGAGTGGTTATGCCGGTGGGGCACTCGAATTTAACGGAAGTGTGTCTGATGATACGGTGCTCATACCTACAGCAGTTTTCGATACCGTCAGAAACGGGATTTCCATTGCGTTCTGGGCCTATGGTGATCCGAATCAGCAACCCATGAATAGTACATTATTCGCTGCCACAGATTCAAATGGTAACCGTATTCTGAATATTCACCTGCCCTGGGGGGGCAGTGTTTTCTGGGATGCGGGGAACAGCGATGAGTTTAACCGAATTAGCAAGCTAGCCACAGTAGGAGAGTATAAAGGTCGATGGAATCATTGGGTCTTCACGAAAGATGCAGTTGCCGGAACGATGAGTATCTTTCTAAATGGAACATTATGGCATTCAGTAAGCGGAAATAGCACTCCGATCGGTACGGTTGCTGATGCTTGTTTTGGTAGCGGAGTTAATACAGATTATTATGAAGGCTCGCTTGATGATTTTTGTATTTATAACTATGCACTCACTGTAGATCAAATATCGACCCTGTTCGGGACTGCAGTCTATTCAGGTTGGGCTTCTGGATATGGGCTGAGCGGTGATGACGCGCAACAGATGGCTGATGTCGACGGCGATGGCTACGACAACTTGTCGGAATATGCCCTTGGTATGAACCCGACCAATTCGGATGCCGGCTCTAGGGATTGGGTAGCTCTTGCGGCTGAAGACCACTCGAACTGGTTTGATTATATTTATTACCGTCGGACCAATTATGTCAATGAAGGGTTGAACTATCAGCTGATTGATTCAACGAATCTAGTAAATTCCGTCTCCTCTACTAACGCGCAGGATCAAGTTCTTGTCGGTCCGGCGTTTGATGGCTACGAGACGGTCACCAATCGTTACGTAACGGATGATCTCATAAAATTCATCCAGCTTAAAATTCGTCTGGATTAACGGGGTGTGCCAAGCGGCGGGCATTGTATGTGGACTCGTCCCGCGAATGAAGTAGGAGTGGAAAGTATAAATTATGAAACTAATAAATACATGGTTTTACACGGCCATAATCATATGTGCTATATCGAACGTATATGCTTCGGAAGAGAACGGCAGGGTGATCGAAAATAAACTGAATATTGTTGTGGTTGTGGTGGATGACGTGGGCTATGGCGGATTGAGCTGTTTCGACAATCGGAACTTCAAGATATCGAAGATCGCCCGACTTTGTGCGGACGGTATGAAACTAACTGATTTCCACAGTAACGGTTCGGTCTATTCTTCTATCCGGGCGCGGCCCGGATGACCGGGCTGCTGCCAGCAGCGGTCCGGCTGTGATGATGTGGTAAATGCGGACCCTGGAAAATCAATGCACGACGTCGGGATTCATGACCGCGAGTGGACGGTGTTATTTTCATTGCCCGTTTAATCAGTGGGATTGACGCAGATTACTACGAGGGCTCGTTGGATGATTTCCGCATTGATAATATCTCACTTACTGTAAATCAAATGCCGACCCTGTTTGAGACTGTCGTCTATTCGGGTTGGGCTTCCATATATGGGCTGAGCGGTGATGACGCATAGCACACGGCTGATGTCGCTGGCGATGGTTTCAACAACCTGGAGGAATATACACTCGATATGAATTCGACCATCTCGGAATCCAGCGCCTCTTCCGTTAATGCAATACTTGAGCAGGGAACGAACTGGTTCAAAATCGACTTTCGGGTTACGAAGCGCAGGGCATGCAATATCTGCTGATTGATTCAGCGAATCTGGTGGATTTTTCAACTCCACCAAGGCTCAGGATCAAGGTCTAGTGGGCCCGGAGATCGATGGCTACGAATCGGTCATCAACCGCTACGAAGTTAGCGATGTCGTTAAGTTTATCAAGTTTGACGTTCGTCAGGATTGAACTGGTTAATTTTTAATAACAAGGAGAACTATAATGAAGCAAAAAGGCTTATTGATATTACTCATACTACTGACCCTGAGACCTTTGTCGGGGTTGGCAGCCACTGCCGACGATTCCCATATGGAATGGTGGCGAGATGCGCGTTACGGCATGTTCATCCATTGGGGGCTTTATTCTGTCGCCGGAGGCGAATGGAAGGGTAAAGACTATGGTAAGGAACAGGGCGGCGCCAGCGCGGAGTGGTTGATGAACAGTGCAAAGATTTCGGGTAAGGAATATCGAGAGACCCTCGCGCCTAAATTTAATCCCACGAAGTTCGATGCCGCGAAATGGGTGTCGATTGCCAAAGATTCTGGAATGAAATACATGGTCATTACCTCCAAGCACCATGATGGGTTCTGTCTGTTCGATACGGAGGCTACGGATTACAACGTGATGGATGCTTCCCCGTTCAAGCGGGATATCATCAAGGAGCTCTCGGAGGAATGTGCCAAGCAGGGGATTAAATTCGGCATCTATTATTCTCAGTTCAAGGACTGGTATCACCGTAGCCGGGGAAGGGGCAATCCTGGAACCCTCTCGACGAAGGAGTATCTTGCTCTGGTGGAGAAAAACCTCGATGAACTTTTGTCGAATTATGGTGAGATGTCGGTGTTATGGTTTGATACCGGCGGAAACGATTTGATCGAGGCTAATGCGCAGGGTGCACGGGTACGTGAACTGCAACCAAACGCTGTGATTTGTAGTCGTCTTTACAGCCGTAGGGTACCGGTTGAACAGCAGAAGTATGCCGATTTTAATTCCTTGCCCGACCGGATGCTCCCTGCGAAGCGCATGACGGAAGACTCCGAGACTTGCATGACGATGCGCGAAAACTGGGGCTATGATCGGACGGACGATGCCTGGAAAAGCCCGAAGGATATTATTGAGTTTTTGGCGCTGTGTGGTGCGCGCGGGGTGAACCTGTTGCTTAACGTGGGTCCGACGCCGGAAGGCACTTTGGTGCCCGAAGAGATGGAGCGCTTGTCAGCAGTCGGCGAGTGGATGAAGGTGAACGGCGAGTCAATTTATGGAACCACTTATTCCCCGGTCGATTTCGATTTCTGGTGGGGTGCGATGACTCAAAAGGATAAAACCGTTTATCTGCACGTTTTAGAATGGACGCCGGAAGAAATTGAGTTTAACGGTATCGTTGGCAAACCGGTCAAGGCCTACTTCCTCGCGGATGCCGAGTGTAAGGCGTTGCCGGTTACCTATGACGCCAACGGCTACATCACAAAGATTAAAGTGCCAAAAAAGGCTCTGGACGATAGAAATACCGTGATTGCCATCGAATACGATTCCGCTGTGAAAACAGATCCGAACGCAAAAGGAA